>JBOHPM010000292.1:0-4716 GCA_050731715.1 Candidatus Rokuibacteriota bacterium | reverse complement strand
GGAGGCAGCGAATGCCAACGCGTACGATCGTAGTGGCTCTCGTCATGCTGCTCGGGGTGGCCGGCCTGGCCGACGCCCAGCCGGTGCCCGGCGCCACGGTGGAGGAGCGGGCCATCAACGGCGCCAAAGCCTACCTTCAGAAGCACAACCTCAAGAACGTCGAGCAGACCATTTTGTTATCCTCGCTCTACAACAACTCCTTCCCGGACTTCTCCGAGCGGTGGGAGAAGCTCACCGGCATCAAGATCAAGATCGTGCCCCTGGGCTACACCGACATCCCGGCCAAGATCATGGCCGAGGCGGTGGCCAAGACGGGCCAGTTCGACATGTTCAACGACTTTCCCTATATCGCCCCCGACGCCGCCGGCTCCGGCGTGATCGTTCCGCTCGACGGGTACGCCGAGCGGGGCAAGCCCGACTTCTCGGGCGTGGCGCCAGGCCTCCGCTACCAGCAGAACTACCAGGGCAAGCTCTACCTCTTCGTCCTCGACGGCGATCACCTCATCCTCGTCCTCCGCAAGGACCTGGTCGACAACCCTCAGGTGAAGGCCGAGTACCAGGCCAAGTTCAAGAAGGATCCCGGCTGCCCGGCGACGATGGAGGAGTGGGAGCAGATGGCCGCCTTCTTCCACACCAAGCCCGGGCAGAGCCGGTGGGGCCTGACCTTCGACAAGGGCCTCTACGGCGCGATGGGCTATCGCTCGATCAACTTCTCGTACCGGCACTTCCCGGCCTACTTCGGGGGCCTGCTCTTCGACCGAGACATGAACCCCCGGATCAACACGGCCCACGGCATCCAGGCGATCAAGCAGTTCACGTCGATCGTCAAGTACATGCCGCCCGACGTCCAGGGCTGGGGCACGCCGCAGATCTATCCGTTCTGGGCCAGCGGCCAGGCCTTCTCGGTGATGTCGTTCCCGTCGATCGTGGGCTTCGGTAACGGCAACGAGAAGAGCCTGATCAAGGGCCAGCAGCTCAGCTGCCTCGTCCCCCAGACCAAGGGGGTCGACGGCAAGCTCGTGCGGCGCTCGCCCCAGGCGGCCGGCACCGGCTACATGGTCAGCAAGTACGGCAAGCACCCCGAGCTGGCCTACTGGTTCATCCAGTGGTTCACCGGGCCCACGGTGGGCGACGAGGCCATCGCCCACCCCAAGGGCTTCTGGGATCCGTTCCGCGAGTCGAACCTCAAGAACGAGGCGATCCGCAAGCGCTTCGGCGAGCAGTTCCTGGCCACGACCATGGAGAACTCGAAGTACGCCGCCTCGCTCCTCATGCTCGAGGGCAACTACGAGTACTTCAACGTCCTCGACAAGAACCTGGCCGACGTGATGAACAACAACGCGTCGGCCGAGGAGGCGGCCAAGCGGATCGAAGCCGGCTGGAACAAGGTCACCAATGACGTCGGGCGCAGCCGACAGGTCCAGTCCTGGCGCCAGGGCGTCGAAAGCGGAATCTACCTCGACAAGTTCTAGTGTCGCGCGTCGAACGTTCGTCGCATCGCCTGGCGCGCCGGGGGCCGGGTGGGCACGGGGGTGGGGGTCCGGGCTACCACGAGGCGGGAGTCCGCATCGAGCCCGCCGCGGCTGGGCTCCATCGGACTGCGGGGCGCACGGTCATGGGCGAGGGAAACGGGTCCCCGGACCCCCACCCCCGTGCCCACCCGGCCCCCGGCGTCACCGCGCTGCGCGAACCTAACTCAGGCCGGCTCGTCTCTACGAGGCGATGCTCGCCAACCGGGCATCGGCGGGGTGGGGATGGCTGGGGGGCTGCAGCGACCCGTTTCCCGCTGACCTTGTCCGGACGGAGCGTAGCGATGGAGCCCAGCCGCGAACGGTCCCTGCGGCCGCCGCCCGCGTGGTCGTCGGAGCCCCCCAGCCATCCCCACCCCGCCGGCGTGCACGTCGGTGAACTTCGCACGCGGGAGACTAGGCGTGGCTGAGGCGCGGACGACGGGGACGGCGGCGAGGGCCGCGCCAGCGCGCCGGAGCGGCACGCTCGCCGCTTGGCTCAGGCAGGAGCGCGTGTTTCGGCTGATCCCGTTCGTCCTCGTGGAAGCGATGTTCCTGCTCCTGCTCGCCGTCCCTTTCGCCCTCACCGTCTACATCAGCCTTCTCAAGTGGCGGGCCAACCGGCCCTTCGAGCAGGCGTACTTCGAGGGGCTCGGCAACTACACCGACGTCCTGACCGACGTGGAGTTCTGGTGGGCGTTGGCGCGGACGTTCTACTTCGCGGGCGTGGCCGTGGGCCTCGAGCTGCTGATCGGCTTCGGGCTGGCCATGCTCGTGGCCCAGCGCTTCCGGGGCCGGCGCCTGTACCTGACCGTCTTCCTGGTCCCCATGATGGTGGTGCCCGTGGTCGTGGGCTACAACTTCTCGATGATCTACCTGGACTCCGGCCCGCTCAATCAGGTGCTGTGGCCGCTCACGTCGCTCCTCGGGGTAGAGCCCCGGATCCGGTGGCTCTCGCACCCGATCGCCGCTCAATGGGCGATCATCCTGGCCGACGTCTGGCAGTGGACCTCGCTCACGTTCCTGATCTTCCTGTCGGGCTTCGCCGCCCTGCCCCAGCAGCTCGTGAACGCCGCCCGCGTCATGGGGGCCAGCCGCTGGCAGATCTTCCGTCGGGTGCAGCTGCCGTTGCTCAAGCCCGTCATCGTCATCGCGGTGGTCATCCGCAGCATGGAGGCGCTCAAGATCTTCGACCAGTCGGTCCTGCTCACCTTCGGCGGCCCCGGCAATTCCACCCAAACGGTGGCGTTCTACCTCTGGCGCCAGGTGTGGCAGTTCAACAAGTTCAGCTTCGGCGCGGCGGCCTCGATGTTGCTGCTGGTGATGTTCGCGGTCCTGATCTACGCCGGCATCTACCTGCTCGTGCGGCAGCGCAGCACCGCACTGCGGGAAGGCCGCGCATGAGCGCCGGCACCCCGCCGCGGCCGCCGGCCCTCCGGGCCCGCGCCCGGCTCGGCCGGCGCCTGTTTCCCGGGCTCCGCCACGCGGCCCTGCTCGCGTGGTCGAGCTTCGTGCTGTTCCCGATCTTCTGGATGATTTCCACGTCCTTCAAGGAGTCGTGGGAGTGGGTGGCGTGGCCGCCGCACTGGCTCCCCTACGAGCCCACGCTGTACAGCTACCGGCAGATCTTCACGTTCAGCGAGATCGACCGCCATCTGGCCCGCGGGGCCACCGACCAGGTCTTCGCCATCTGGGGCGCGGTCGGCGATTCGCTCATCGTCTGCACGGCGAGCTCCCTGGCCTCGCTCCTGCTCGGCACGTTTCTCGCCTACGCGGTGTCGCGCTTCGGCGTGGGCGGCAAGAACTTCCGCTACGCCATCCTCACGATCCGGATGGTGCCGCCGATCGTGATCGCCATCCCGATCCTGATCTACTACGCCATCATGATTCCCCACACCACGACCCTGCTCTTCGGGACCCGCGTGACCCTCATCGACACCTATCTGGGGCTGGGGCTCCTCTACACGGCGACGACGCTGCCCTTCGTGATCTGGATGATGCTGAGCTTCATCGACGAGGTCCCCTACACGCTGGAGCACGCCGCTCGCCTGATGGGGGCCGGGCGCCTGACCACGATCCGCCGCGTGGTCCTGCCGCTGGTGGCCTCGGGCATGGTGGTGACGTTCCTCTTCATCTTCATCCTGAACTGGAGCGAGTTCCTGCTGGCGCTGACCCTCACCCATCCCAGGGTCACGACGCTGCCGGTGCTCCTCAACAAGTTCCAGAGCGCGGTCGAGGGGCGTCTCTATGGACCCCAAGCGGCCATCGGTACGGTCATCACCATCCCCGTCGTCGTGCTGGGAATCCTGATCCAGAAGCACCTGGTCAAGGGGTTCAGCTTCGGGATGATCCGCCAGTGAGCCGCATCCTCCTGCGTAATCTGGTCAAGACCTTCGCCAGCGTGACCGCCGTGGCCGGCGTGAACCTCGAGGTCCGCGACGGTGAGTTCGTGGTGTTCGTCGGCCCGTCGGGCTGCGGCAAGACCACCACCCTGAACATGATCTCGGGGCTGGAGACCCCGTCCGGCGGCGAGGTCGTCATCGGCGACCGGGTGGTGAACGACGTCGAGCCCGGCGAGCGCGACCTGGGCATGGTCTTCCAGGACCTCGCGCTCTTTCCTCACATGACGGTGTTCGAGAACATCGCCTTCGGCCTCCGGGTCAAGCGCGTGGCCGAAGGGGAGATCCGCCGGCGCGTCGGGGAGGCGGCCGCGACGATGCGCATCGCGCCACTGCTCGGCAAGAAGCCGGCCCAGTGCTCGGGGGGCGAGGCCCAGCGGGTGGCCCTGGCCCGCACCATCGTCACCAAGCCGTCGGTGTTCCTCATGGACGAGCCGCTCTCGAGCCTGGACGCCAAGCTCCGCGTGGAGATGCGCACCGAGCTCAAGCGGCTGCACGGGGCGCTCAAGGCCACGTTCGTCTACGTGACCCACGACCAGGCCGAGGCCATGACCATGGCCGACCGCATCGTGGTGATGGACCGCGGCCTGGTGCAGCAGGTCGGGCCCCCCCTGACGGTCTATGGCGATCCCGCCAACCGCTTCGTGGCCGGCTTCTTCGGCGTGCCGGCCATGAACTTCATCGACGGCGCAGTGGCCGCCCAGGGCGAGGCGCTGCGCTTCGAGGCCGCCGGGGGCACCCTCGACCTGGCCCGCCGGGAGCGGGCCGGCGCCGGCGCCGTCACGCTCGGCGTCCGGCCCGAGCACGTG
>JBOHPM010000291.1:0-4741 GCA_050731715.1 Candidatus Rokuibacteriota bacterium | reverse complement strand
TGTTCTTCGTGGCCTCGGCCTCGGCGCCGGCCATCACTTTCTTGGCCTGGGACAGGCTGATGGGGGGGCCATACACCATCGGCCCCTGGGCGCTTGCTGCGGCCGCCCCGAGGAGCACGACGCTCCCTACGACCAGAGACAGGATCCTGTCCACTCTCATGGGTGTTCTCCTCGTCCGCTGTTGGTGGGTTGCAGGGCCAGGGCCACGAGCGCCACGCGCCCGCTCGACACGGCCCCGAGCCCGCGCTGGAACGCCGCCCGAACCTGGGCGGGGTCCTCGACCAGCTCGCCGTGGCCGTCGAAGGCGCGCGCGATGGCCGGATAGTCGGGGCGCGGGGCGATGGAGGTGCCGACGAACGTGTTCGACTGCACGGCCCAGCCCTGGGGATAGTGGCGCACCACGCCCGACTTCTGCGAGAGGTAGCCGGAGTTGTCGAAGAGCACGATGAGAATCGGCATCCGGTGCTCCTGGCTGGCGCCCAGCGCGGCCAGCACCGGATTGTAGTTGAACGAGCCGTCGCCGATCATCGCGATGACGGTGCGCTCGGGCGCCGCCGCCTTCACGCCGAGCGCCGTGCCCAGGCCGGTGCCCAGCCCCCCGTAGCAGCCCGAGAAGAAACTCCCCGGCTGCAGCCGGTCGAGGTGGCGGTGGATGTCCAGTCGGTGGGTGATGGTCTCGTCGACCACCGCCGCGCCCGGCGGCAGGATCTGGTTCAGCTCGTGGACGACCCAGCGGGTGTCGAGCGGCTTCCGGGCCGCCGCCGCCACGGCCTCCGCCCGAATCGCCTCCCGGCGCTCCTGGTGGCGCCGCTGCCACCGCTCGACCACGTCGGCCCGCTTGCCGGGGGCGATGCGCTCCCGCAGGCGCTCGAGGAGCAGGGCCAGCGAGGGCTCGAGGCCGCCCTGGGCCACCAGGTCCGCGCGATAGCCCCAGAACGGAAGCTGCGGCCGGAACGGATTGTCGGCCAGGACCACGACCTTCGTGCCGGCGCCCGGCGCGGATGACGGCGGATGCCAGGGCGCGACGGCGCCCACCAGGAACACGACGTCTGCGTCCTTGACGTACGCGGTCACGTGGGTCGAGGGCCCCACGCCCGCGTAGAGCGGATGCGTGCGCGGGAAATTCACGTAACCGGGGTGCCAGCCCTCGACGACCGGCGCGCCCAGCAGCTCGGCCAGGGCGGTGAGGTGCTCCACCGCGCGCAGGCTACGGCCCGCCTCCTCGGTCACGATGACCGGGCGGGCCGCCGTGCCGAGCGCCCGGGCCAGCGCGTCGATCGCCTCCGGCGCCGCCGCCGGCTCGAGGGCGAAGCTGGCCGCCGCCGGCGCGCGCGTCGTCATCGTCTCGAGCAGGTACTCCATGGGAACGGACACGAAGACCGGCCCCGGGGGCGCGGCGGTCGCCAGCTGGCAGGCCCGCTGGATGGCGCCGGGCAGGATCGTCGGCGCGTTCAGGGCGAAGCTCCACTTCACGCACGGTCCCACGAGCCGGGTGGGGCCGCCCACGTCGGCCAGGAGCCGGAGCCACTGCTGGCCCGGGTCCTGGCCCGGGCCCTCGCCGAAGCCGATCGATTCGCCGGCGAGGACGACCATCGGGATCTGCTCGTGGAGCGCCGCCCGCAGCGCCATCCCCGCGTGCAGCGTGCCCACGGTCGTGTGGATCATCACCGCCGGCAGCTTGCCCGAGGCCTTGGCGTAACCGCTGGCCATGGCCACGGCGACCTCTTCGTGGCGCGACGAGCAATAGCGGGGGAATTCCCCCTCGGCGCCGTGGGGTTTGGCGAGGTGCTCCCAGATCGGCGACCACTCGGAGCCGGGCGAGGCGAAGATCCACTCGACGCCCATCCCCTTCAGCAGGCGCAGGAGCGCTTCGGCGCCGCTCAGTCCCGTGGTGTCCATGGTCGCCCCCTCGCGAGCGCGGCGAGTCTACGGCCCGGGGGCGGGGGCGTCAACCGCGCCCGCTGGGCGTGCTCCTGGAAAACGATGCCAATCTCGGCCGGCGTGCCGGCCACAGGCCGACCGCCGATCGTGATCTTGCCGGCCGTCGGAGTGACGAAGCCGGCCAGGCAGTTGAGCAGGGTCGTCTTGCCGCAGCCCGACGGGCCGAGCAGGCAGACGAACTCGGAGGGCTCGATCTCCAGCGTGATGCCACGCAAGATGTCGATCACCGTACCATCGGGCCCGGGCAGAACAACTTCGACCTGGTCCATGAGGATCCGCGGCGGTTGGGCGGCGGCCGCCATGGTCTCACGTCTTCGCCGCGCGCGCGGCCTCGATCAGACGGCGCAGGCGGTCGGGGTCGAGCGGCATGGCCTGGATTCGAACGCCCAGCGGGCTCAGCGCGTCCTCGATGGCCTCAGCAAGGAGGGCCGGGCCGGGGATGGCGCCCCCCTCGCCCACGCCCTTGACGCCCAGGGGGTTCAGGGGGGAGGGCGTCTCGAGGTGCGCGACCTCGATCTCTGGAATCTCCATGGCTGTCGGCAGCAGGAAGTCAATGAAGGTCGTCGTCAGCGGCTGGCCGGCGGGGTCGTACACGATGCGCTCGTAGAGGGCGCCCCCGATGCCCTGGGCCACGCCGCCGTGGATCTGACCCTCGACGATGGTCGGGTTCACGACGGTGCCGCAGTCGTGCTGGACGACGTAGCGGAGGATCGCGACGTGCCCCGTGGCGATGTCCACCTCCACGATGACCGCGTGACAGCCGCTCGCGAACGTCGCGTGCGGCGGCGCGTAGAACCCGAACGCCTCCAACCCCGGCTCTTCGCCCTCGCGCAGCACGGCGCCGGCCCTCGGCTTCACCAGGCGCAACGCGGCCTCGGACGCCTCCTGGCCGTAGGCGTAGCGGATGGGGTTGGCCACGGTGGCCAAGGCCCCCAGGGTCAGCTCCTTGCCTGGCGCGCCCTTCACGCGCGCGACGCCGTCAGCCAGCTCCAGGTCGTGCGGCGAGACCTCCAGAAGGTCAGCAGCGACCCGGAGCGCCTTGTCGCGCACCTTCACGGCGGCGGCGTGGATGGCGTTGCCGCTGGTCACGAGCCCGCGGCTGGCGTAGGTGCCGGCGCCCCAGTTGAACTTGCGCGTGTCGCCGGTGACGACGGTGACGTCGGCCGGCGCGCAGCCGAGCTGTTGGGCGGCGATCTGGGCGAAGGTCGTCATGTGACCCTGGCCCTGCGTCGTCAGCCCGGTGGCGACCAGGACCGCGCCGCTCGGCTCCACCCGCACGTGGGCGCCCTCGTAGGGCCCGATGCCCGTGCCCTCGACGTAGCAGGCGACGCCCAGGCCAAGGTGCCGCCCTTCGGCGCGGGCCTGGGCCTGTCGCGCCCGGAAATCGCGCGCGCCAACCATCTCCAGCGTCATCTCGAGCCCGGCCGGGTAGTTGCCGCTGTCATAGCGGGTGGGGCCGCCGTCTTGGAAGGTGAGGCCAACGTCCCAGGGGAACTCGTGGGGCTGGATGAAGTTACGGCGGCGCACCTCGGCCGGTTCCAGACCAAGCTCTCGGGCGATCAGGCCGATCACCCGCTCCATGACGAACGCCCCGTGCGGCCGGCCGGCACCCCGGTAGGGACTGACGACGACCGTGTTGGTGTAGGCCACGTCGAACTCGACGTGGTAATTCGTGAGCCGATAGGGGCCGGGGAGCTGGGTGGCGGTGATGATCGGCACTACGATGCCGTACGGCGTGTAGGCGCCGGTATCATGCACGAAGCGGTCCCGCAGGGCGAGCAGGCGTCCGTCGGCGTCGATGGCGACCTCGACGTCGTGCACCTGCCCCCGCTCCTGGTTGGCCGCGATCAGGTGCTCGCGCCGGTCCTCGATCCATTTGACGGGACAGCGCAGGCGCAGCGCCGCCGCCGGCACCAGGATTTCCTCCGGGTAGAAGAGCATGATCTTGGTGCCGAAGCCACCGCCGACGTCGGGCGCGATGACCTCCACCTTGAACTCGGGCAGGCCGAACATGCGGGCCAGACCGTTCTTGATGGGCAGAGGGGCCTGGGTCGAGCTCCAGACGCGCAGCACGCCGGCTCGCTCGTCCCAGTCGGCCACGACGCCGCGGGTCTCGAGCGGGCTGCCGCAGGAGCGCTCGATGTGCAGCCGCTCGCGCAGCACGCGGTGGGCCCGTCGAAAGGCGCTGTCCGGGTCGCCGGTGGTCTGCGGGAAGTGGGCGGCCCGGTTGCCGGGCACGTCCGCATGCACGCGGGGGGCGCCCTCCCGAAGCGCCTGCACCGGATCCACCACGGCCGGCAGGGGCTCGTAGGCGACGTCGATCAGCTCCAGCGCGTCCTCGGCCAGGTAGCGGTCGGCCGCCACCACGAAGGCGACCGTCTCGCCCACGTAGTGCACCTCGTCCACGGCCAGCGGGCGCTGGGTGCGGGGATGGACCAGCGCCGGATGCGGGATCAGCAGTGGTCCCGGTTGGTTCAGGTCGCCGAGGTCGGCGGCCGTGAGCACGAGACGCACGCCGGGCAGCGCACGCGCGCGGGAGGCGTCGGTCCTCAAAATACGGGCGTGGGCGTGGGGGCTGCGCAGGCACGCGGCGTGGAGCACGCCCGCGAGATTCACGTCGTCCACGAAACACCCGAGCCCGCGCAGCAGGCGCGGGTCCTCGTTGCGAGGGATGCGGGCGCCGACGGTGCGGGTGGTCACGCGCGGCCGCCGTCGACGAAATCGACCGGCGCGTGATCGCTGCCGGCGAGCTGGCGGTAGCCGGGACCGCGATCGAAGAAGGGCGGGGGCCCCCGTCGCT
>JBOHPM010000290.1:0-4756 GCA_050731715.1 Candidatus Rokuibacteriota bacterium | reverse complement strand
GGATGATGCAGGCCTACGCCGAGGGCTTCGAGCTCATGTCGGCCTCCGACTATGGCCTCGATCTGGCCGCCATCGCCCGCTTGTGGAACCAGGGCAGCGTGGTCCGCTCGTGGCTCCTGGAGCTGACCGCCGGCGTCCTGGCCGACGATCCCAAGCTCAGTGGGGTCCGGGCCTGGGTCGAGGACTCCGGCGAAGGACGCTGGACCGTCGCAGACGCCGTGGAGAAGGCCGTGCCGGCTCCGGCCCTCACCGCGGCCCTCTTCGCGCGCTTCCGGTCACGCCGCGAGGACTCGTTCGCCGACCGGCTGCTCGCTGCGCTCCGGCGCGCCTTCGGGGGCCATGCCGTCCGTCGATGAGCCGTTCACGCTGATCATCTTCGGCGCGTCGGGGGATCTCACCCGCCGCAAGCTGATCCCCGCCCTCTTCGCGCTCTACGCCTCACGCACGCTTCCCGAGCCGTTCGCCATCGTCGCCGTGGCCCGCACCGAGATGACCGACGAGGAGTTCCGGCGGCGGACGCGGGAAGGCGTCGGCGAATTCGGCCGCGTCCAGCCGGCCTCGGAGAGCGTGTGGGAGCGCTTTGCCCGAACGCTCAGCTATCTGCCCGGTGACCCCCGGGACCCGGCGTTCTACCCCCGCCTGCAGGCGTTTCTCGCCGAGATCGAGCGGGGACGGCCCGGCCCCGAGAACCGACTCTTCTACTGCGCCACGCCGCCCAGTCTCTACCACGACATCGTGGAGCACCTCGGGGCGACCGGGCTGGCCCGTCGCCCGGCCGGCTGGACGCGGCTCATCGTGGAGAAGCCCTTCGGCCGCGACGCCGCCTCGGCCCGGGCCCTGAACCGCCAGCTCGCACGCTTCTTCCGCGAGAAACAGGTCTACCGGATCGACCATTACCTGGGCAAGGAGACCGTCCAGAATCTCCTCGTCTTCCGTTTCGCCAACGAGATCTTCGAGCCGGTCTGGACGCGGGAGCACGTCGCCCACGTTCAGATCACGGTCGCCGAGACGATCGGGGTGGAGGACCGGGGGACCTACTACGAGGAGGCCGGTGCGCTCCGGGACATGATGCAGAATCACCTGCTCCAGCTCCTCTGTCTGATCGCCATGGAGCCGCCGGTGACCTTCGACGCCGCCCCCGTCCGCGACGAGAAGAACAAGGTGCTGCAAGCCATCCGCCCACTCGATCCGGCCCTCGCCGACGAGGTGGCGGTCCGCGGCCAGTACACGGCGGGCTTCGTGGAGGGCCGGCCCGTCGTAGGCTACCGGCAGGAGAAGGGCGTGAGCCCCGACTCGCGCACGGAGACCTACGCCGCCCTCAAGCTCGCGATCGACAGCTGGCGATGGGCCGGGGTGCCCTTCTACCTGCGCACCGGCAAGCGGCTGGGCCGGCGGGTGAGTGAGATCGTCATCCAGTTCCGCCGGACGCCCCATCTGATCTTCCGCCGCGATCCCGCCGGCGTGGCGCCCGACGTCCTCGTGATCCGCATCCAGCCCGACGAGGGCATCGCGCTCACCGTCAACGCGAAGGTCCCGGGCCAGGATCTCAGGCTGGGGCCGGTAACGCTGGATTTCCACTACGGCGAGGTGTTCGGAGCCCAACCGCCCGAGGCCTACGAGCGCCTGCTCCTGGACGCCATCCACGGCGACGCCACCCTGTACGCGCGGGGGGACTGGGTGGAGCAGGCGTGGACGATCCTGGACCCCGTGCTCAAGGCCTGGCAGCGGGTTGGACACCCACCCGCCTACCCCGCCGGGGCGTGGGGACCACGGCAGGCAGACGCCCTCATCGGCCGCGACAGCGGCGCCTGGCGAAACCCGTAAGGCGGACGGCTACTTCGCGGCCTGGAGCGCGCGGCTCGCCGTCAGCTCCACGTAGGTGTACCACCAACCCTCCCACAGGCGAACCTGCAGGGAGTTGGCGTTCTTCTCGAACACCTGCGTGATGCCGTGGCTACCGTTCGTGGTGCTGCTGACGCTCCGCCAGCCGTTCGCCTCGAGGGTCGTCCGCATGGACTGGCCCAGGCTGTTGATCTCGATCCGGCCCCGATAGATCAGGCGTGCCGCCTTCACCGACGGGGACTCGATCACCGTGGCCCGGTCCTCGACGAAGTTGAGGCCCCGCGGGACGGGGATGTCCTCGAACTCGCTCCGTGCGGTCTTGCTCTGGCCAGTAACGCACGCTGCCGCCAGTGAGGCAGTGAGGACGACGAGGAGGATTCGCTTGACGTTCATGGCGGCAGCCTAGCAAGCGGGCCTGTCCGGAACCAAACAAATTAGGCGCCGGACGAAGCGTCAGATCAACCGGATCAAGCGGGCGAAGTCCGCCTCCACGGTCCGCGCGACCTCGACCACTTGGGCCGCTGGCAAGTCTTCATCCAGGATCAGCACCACGATGGCACGGCCGCGCTTCGTCTTGCGCCCCACGTGCATCGAAGCGATGTTGACCCCCAGGCTGCCCAGCGTCGTCCCGATGCGGCCCACCATCCCGGGTCGGTCCTCGTAGGAGAGCACCAGGATGTAGCCTTCCGGCGTGAACTCGATATTGAGGTCACGAAGCCGGACGATCCGGGGCTGACCGTCGAACACCGTGCCGGCGATGATCTTGCGGCCCTCGGCCGTGTGGGTGATGACGGTGAGCAAGCTGTTGTAACCGTGGGTCTCCTCATCCCGGCTGATCTTCACCTCGACGCCGCGCTCGCGGGCCACCAGGTGGGCATTGACCAGATTCACCGGGCTGGCCATGACCGGGGCCAGCAGTCCCGCCAGCACGGCGCGAGCGATCAGCTCGGGATCGGCGGGAGCGAGCTGCCCGGCCGCCGTCACCTCCACCCGGGCCAGGTGCTCGGGATCGAGCTGGACGCAGAAACGGCCCAGCCGCTCGGCCAGCATGATGAACGGGCGCAGCCCGGCCAGGGCCTCCGGGGCCCCCACCGGGATGTTGACGGCGTGCTCGACGACCTCGCCGTCACGGAACGCCGCGATCTGCCGGGCGACGTCGAGGGCGACGTTGACCTGAGCCTCCGCGGAGTTCGCGCCCAGGTGGGGTGTCACGATCACGCGCGGATGACTGACGAGCCGGCGCAGCGCCTCGCTCCGGGGCGGCTCTTCGCTCCAGACGTCGATGGCGGCGCCGGCCACCCGCCCGGACTCCAGCGCTTCGAGCAGGTCGCCCTCGTGGATCACACCGCCCCGGGCACAGTTCACGACCCATGCGCCAGGCTTCATGCGGGCGAACTCGCGGGCCGCGATCATGTGCTCGGTCTCGTCGGTCAGCGGCACATGGACGGTGATGACGTCGGCCCCCCGGACCAGCGTGTCCAGGTCGACCAGCCGCGCTCCCACCTCCTTCGCCCGGCCCTCCCCGATGTAAGGGTCGTAGACGAGCAGCTCCGTCTCGAAGGCGCGCAGCCGCGCGGCCACCCGCGATCCGACCTTGCCCAGGCCCACCACTCCGACGGTCTTGCGATAGAGCTCCCGACCGTAGATCGACCGGTCCCAGGTGTGCCCCTTGAGGCCCGCGTGGGCCTCGGGAACACGCCGCAGGCAGGCCAGGAGCACGGCCATCGTGTGCTCGGCGGCAGAGACGACGTTGCCGTGGGGAGCGTTGACGACCACGATGCCCCGCCGGGAACACGCCTCCACGTCGATGTTGTCGATGCCCACGCCGGCCCGACCCACAATGCGCAGGCGCGGGGCGTGGCGGAGGAGCTCGGAGGTGATCGCGGTTCCCGAGCGGGTGATCAGCGCCTCGGCGTCGGCCAGGCGAGCGTGGAGCGCGTCGGGCGGTGGGCGGTGGAGCTGGTCGACGATGAAGCCACGCTCGTTCAGGTAGGCCAGCCCCTCGGGAGCCACCGCGTCGACCACGAGCACGCGCATAGGAGGCTATTGTACTGGCTCGGCGCGCCGGCCCCCTACCCCTGGATGGCGTAGCCGCCATCCACGGGGATCGCGGCGCCGGTGACGAAGTCCGAGGCCGAGCTGGCCAGAAAGACAGCCACCCCGGCGAGATCGTCGATCACGCCCCAGCGTCCGGCCGGCGTGCGTCGCAGCACGTTGTCGTTCAGGCCGGGCACCTCCTGCCGGGCCCGGCGCGTGAGGTCGGTATCGATCCAGCCCGGCAGCACCGCGTTGACCTGGATGTTGTCCCGGGCCCACGCGGTGGCTAGCGATTTGGTGAGCTGCACCATGCCGCCTTTGCTGGCCCCGTAGGCGGGGGCGAAGGAGGCGCCAAAGATGGACATCATGGAGCCCACGTTGATGATCTTCCCCCCGCCGGCCGCCTTCAGCGCCGGGTACACGGCGCGCGCACAGAGGAAGGCCGAGGTGAGATTCGTGTCGAGGACCCGATGCCACTCGCCCAGGCTCAGCTCGTGTGCGGGCTTGCGGATGTTGGTGCCGGCATTGTTGACGAGGACGTCGATCCGGCCGCACTGCTCGGTCGTGGCGCGGACGAGGGCCGTCACCGAGGCCTCGTCCGTCACATCGACGGTGATCGCCAGCGCCCCCGGGCCGAGCCGACTCAGCTCGGCGACCGCGGCGCGCGACTTGGACTGGTCCCGGGCCGCGACGACGACGCGCGCGCCGGCCATCGCCAGGCCCCGGGCCATGCCGAGTCCGATTCCACCGTTGCCTCCGGTCACGACCGCGACTTTGTCCTTGAGCTCGAACACGGGGGCCTCCTTTGTAGCGGGTGCCGCGAGGTCGGGTAGGGCCGAGGGTGGCCTGCTCTAGGTGCGGCGTGGCTGCGTTGTAA
>JBOHPM010000289.1:0-4757 GCA_050731715.1 Candidatus Rokuibacteriota bacterium | reverse complement strand
CGTCCGCGCCGCAGTGGGCGCCGCCGGCAGCGCGCGGCTGGCGGAAGAGGGCGCTCGCTACGCGACGATTCCCGCCTACGCGGCGCACTTCGTGCGCATGGGGGTGAAGCCGGTGGACACGGCGATCGCCGTCGAGCGTCCGGAGGCCCTGGGTCCGGCCCTGGGCGTCTGGCGGGGCGTGGTCGACGAGGTCGTGGTCCGGGCCATCACCGCCACCGACTCGGTGGAGGAGAACCTGGCCCTGCTGCGGGCGGCCAGGGGCTGACCATGCTGTTCATGATCATCGAGAGCTTCAAGAATGAGGACGCCGTCCCGGTGTATCGACGCTTCCGCGATCACGGGCGACTGACCCCGGACGGACTGCGATACGTCTCGAGCTGGATCACAACGGACCTGGCCACGTGCTATCAGCTCATGGAATGTGAGGATCGGCAGCTGCTCGAGCAATGGATGACGCGGTGGCGCGATCTCGTGGACTTCGAGGTCTTGCCGGTGATCACGTCATCGCAGGCCGTCGAGCGCCTCGCCCCGCGCCTGTAGTCGACGCGTCTCACGATCGATCAACAGTGAGGAGGAGTACCCCATGGCCGTGAATGCCGCAACGACCTTCGCCGTGGACGTCGAGGACGTCGAGTACCTCCGCCACGGCGACACCCCGCTGATGGCCCGGCTCTTCAAGCCGCGTGGCACCGGGCCGTTCCCGCTCATCGTCGAGCTCCACGGCGGGGCCTGGTGTAGGGGGGACCGCACGAGCGACGTCCTCATCAACGAGCCGCTGGCCCGCAGCGGCGTGGTGGTGGCGGCGCTGGACTTCCGCATGCCGCCCGTGGCGCCGTATCCGGCGTCCGTGGCCGATATCAACTACGGGATCAGGTGGGCCAAGGCCCGGGCCGTCGACCTGGGCAGCCGCCCGGACATGGTCGGGGCGCTGGGCGTCTCCAGCGGCGGGCACCAGGCCATGCTGCTGGCGATGCGCCCGCGCGATCCGCGCTACACGGCGCTGCCCTTGGGCAGCGGGGGCCCGGCGGTTGATGGCAGCCTGCGCGCCGTGGTGCTGTGCTGGCCCGTCATCGATCCGCTGGCGCGCTACCGGTACGCGAAGAAGCTGAAGGCGGGTGGCCCGCCGTACCCCGACATCGTCGACTCCGTGCTGCCCTGCCACGACCAGTACTGGCAGTCCGAGGAGGCCATGGCCGAGGGCAATCCCGTGCTCGCGCTGGAACGAGGCGAGCAGGTCGAGATGCCCCCCGTGCTCTATCTGCAGGGCAGCACCGATACCGCGCATCCCCGCCCCGACCTCGATCGCTTCGTCGCGCAGTACCGCAAGGCCGGCGGACAGGTCGACCTCGAGCTCTACGAGGGCGAGGGCCAGGCGTTCATCACGCGGAATCCGAAATCGCCGGCCGCGGCGCGGGCGACCGAGAAGATCATCGAATTCGTCCACAAGCAGATCCGATGAGCAACCCTACCTCTCACGCCAAGGAGTCCACCATGCGAAGAGCATTCGTGCTGTTGCTCGCGACACTCCTCTGCTCCCCCGTGATCGCCGGCGCGCAGGATGGGCGGGCCACCCTCGAGAACGTGGCCAAGGCGATGGGCGCCACCACGCTGAACTCGCTCCAGTACACAGGCAGCGGTGTGATCCTATCCCCGGGCCAGAGCCAGACGCCGGGCCAGGCGTGGCCCCGCTTCAATCTCAAGAGCCTCACGCGGGCGGTGAACTACGAGACCGCCTCCCTGCGGGACGAGCTCGTGCGGACCCAGGCCGAGGATCCGCCCCGCGGCGGAGGCAATCAGCCCATCCGGGGGGAGCTCAAGCAGGTCTTCGTGGTCAGCGGCGATCATTCCTGGACGGTGGCCGGCGAGACGGCCGCGTCGGCGCCCCGCTACATCACCGACCTCCAGACCCATCTCTGGCTCACCCCGCATGGTGTCATCAAGGCCGCCATGGCCAGCAACGCCACGGTCCAGGGGCGGACCATCTCCTTCGCCCGTCCCGGACGGTTCACGGCGAAGGTGACCGTCAACGACCGGAATCTCGTCGACAGGATCGAGGCGACGGTCGCCAATCCCGTGGTCGGCGACATGCCGCTCGAGGTGAGTTACGCGGACTATCAGGACTTCGGCGGCGTGAAGTTCCCGATGAAGATCCGGCAATCGGCGGGCGGGTTTCCCGCGCTCGACATGGCGGTGACCGAGGTGCGCGTCAACGCCGCAGTCGACCTGCCGGTGCCGGACGCTGTTCGTCAGGCGACCAATCCCTACGCCAAGGTGACGAGCCAGAAGGTGGCCGACGGCGTCTGGTATCTCACCGGCGGCTCCCATCACAGCGTGGCCATCGAGATGAAGGATTACCTCATCGTGATGGAAGCCCCCCTGAGCGATGATCGCGCCCTGCCCATGCTGGCCGAGGCCCGGAAGCTCGCGTCCAACAAGCCGCTGCGCTACCTCATCGCCAGCCATCATCACTTCGACCACGCCGGTGGCGTGCGGGCCGCGGCGGGGGAGGGGGCCACCGTGATCTCGCAGGAAAGCGCCCGCGCCTATTTCGAGCGAGCGCTGGCCGCCCCGGCCAAGGTGAGCCCGGATCACCTGGCGAAGTCAGGCAAGAAGGCGACCGTGGAGGGGGTGCGCGACAAGCGGGTCCTGACCGACGGAGCGCGGACGGTGGAGATTCACCACATCGCCGGCAGCCCCCACGCCGACAGCCTGCTCATGGTGTACCTGCCCAAGGAAAAGCTCCTGATCGAGGCCGACGCCTTCACGCCGCTGGCCCCGAACGCGCCGGTACCCACCCCGGCCAACGCGACCAACGTCAACCTGGCGGACAACATCGCGAAGCTGGGGCTGGCCGTGGATCAGATCCTGCCGCTGCACGGGCGCATCGTGCCGCTGGCCGAGCTACACAAGATCATCGGCCGGACGAACTAGCGCGTGAATCGGGCAAGTTGGATGAGCGTGTCGTCACACCCCGCGTGAAACGGGGAGGTTTGGAGGGGGCGTCTCGCCCCCTCCAAGCTGAAATCGGGAGAAACGGCGACGGTCGTCACACCCCGCGTGAACCGGGGGAGGTTTGGAGGGGGGCGCGTCTCGTGCCCCCTCCATCTCAACTAATCAGGCCGTAGAATCTGCCGGCGTTCTCGCAGGTGATCTTGTGGGTCACCTCACGCGGCAGGTGGCCGAACTGCTCGTCGATGTACTTCGTGGACTCGGGCCAGATCCCGTCGGGATGTGGATAGTCCGAGCCCCACATGAGCGTCTCCACGCCGATGTCCTCGATCAGCTTGGTGCCGATCCGGTCGAACTGGAAGGTCGCCTTGCACTGGCGCCGCCAGTAGTCGCTGGGCTTCATGGTCAGGCCGAGATCGCGGAAGCGGTCCTCCCACTCGAAGTCCATCCGGTCCAGCGCGTAGGGCAGCCAGCCGATCCCGCTCTCGCCGAAGGCGATGCGGATGTGGGGGTAGCGCTCGAGGACGGCGGCGCCGATGACGGCGGCGATGATGTTGATGAGGTTCATCTGGAAGGCCGACACGCCGGTGAAGAACGCGGCCCGCCGGGTGAGTCCCTTCTGCTGATCGAACTTCCCCGGGGGCACCGAGGGGAAGGTGTGGAAGTGCAGGGGCAGGCCCACGTCGTTCACGGCCTTCCAGAATGGCTCCCAGACGGGATGCCACATGGGCTCCATGTCCCAGGAGCAGGAGAGCTCCACCCCTCGGAGCCCCAGCCCGGCCACGCGGCGGAGCTCCTGGACGGCGCCGTCGATGTCGCCGTAGGGCAGGCAGGCCAGCCCGATGTGCCGCCCGGGGTAGGCCCGGCAGAAATGGGCGAGCCAGTCGTTGTAGATGCGGAACATCTCGGCGGCGGCCTCGTGGTCGTTGAGCCGGGTCGCCGCGCCCAGGATCCCGTAGATGACTTCAGCCTGGACCCCGTCGCGATCCATGTCCCGGGCGCGCAGGGTGGGATCGGTAGGCCGCAGCACGCCCTTCTTGCCGTCCTCGTAGAGGCCCGTCCCGGCCATGACGTCGACCCGATAGTTCTGCCCGGGCACGTGCTTTTGCCCGGACGGCCCCACGCCGCAGACGAGCCCGAACGAGGTGCCGTTCTTGGCGGTCCAGTACGGCCCGTCGGGTCCCTCGGACACGTAGGGCATGCGATCCCTCAGCGCGGCCGACGCATTCTGCTTGAAAATGTCCAGGGGCAGCATGGGCAGATCGATGTGAGAGTCGGCTGAGATCCGTGTGTAGTGCATGGCACGCTCCATGGTGACGCTCACCGGCCGGCCCGCTGCAGCGTGAGGCCGATATTCTCCGGCGCAGGCTTGCGGATGCCCCGATCGATCTCGCGCACGACCGCGACGACGGCCGCCGATACCGGGGTGGGTACGCCTTTGTCACGGCCCTGGGCCACGACGTGGCCGTTCATGTAGTCGATCTCGGTCTGGCGCCCCTTGGTGACGTCCTGGGCCATCGAGGCCCGCCAGTTGCGCGGGCTGGTCGCGGTCGGCGTGAGCATCGTGTCCAGGGCTTCCCACGTCTCGCGCCGGTCGGCGGCCGCCCACTGCTCGGCCGCGGCTCCATTGAACTTGGGGACCCGGTACCCATGGGCCAGTCCCACGCGCGCCGACTCGGCACCGAGGTGAATGGTGATGGCCCGGCCGACTTCGCTGGACGCGATCTCCATGGAGCCGAGCCCGGACATGGCCTGCACCGGATTGCCCTGGGCGTTGGCGCAGAGCTTGGACCAGCGCTCGCCCCAGA
>JBOHPM010000288.1:0-4773 GCA_050731715.1 Candidatus Rokuibacteriota bacterium | reverse complement strand
GGGGGAGCTACGCGGACCGAGTCAGGCCGTAGTCGCGGATCTTCTTGTTCAGCGTCTTGATGTCGACGTCGAGGACCCGGGCGGCCTGGGCCTTGTTCCAGCCCGTGGCCTGGAGCACTCGCTCCACGTGGCGGCGCTCGATCTCTTGCAGTGACACGAGCGCGGCTTCCGTCTCGACCGCAGCGCGAGCGGGCGCGCCAAGCTCGACCGGCAAGTCACTGGATCGGACCTCGTCCCCCTCGTGCAGGATCATCAGGCGCTCCACCAGATTGCGCAGCTCTCGGATGTTCCCCGGCCAGGAGTAGGTCATGAGTCGCTCCATGGCTTCGGCCGAGAACTTCAGGGGCTTGCCCCTCGGGGCCGACCCGGCGAAGTGCTGGACGAGGAGCGGGATGTCGGCCCGGCGCTGGCGCAACGAGGGTACCGGCACGCCGATGGTGCTCACCCGGTAGAAGAGGTCCCAGCGGAAGCGCCCCTCGGCGGCCTCCCGGCTCAGGTCCTTGTTGGTGGCGGCCAGGATTCGGGCGTCCACGTGAAAGGAGCGCTCCTCGCCGACCCGCCGCACCTCGCCGGAGTCGAGCACGCGGAGCAGGCGCACCTGCATCGCGGCGGACATCTCGCCGATCTCATCCAGGAACAGCGTACCGCCGTCGGCGGCCTCGAACAGCCCGACCCGCGAGGCCACGGCCCCGCTGAACGCCCCGCGCTTGTGACCGAAGAGCTCGGTCTCCAGGAGGGTATCGGGAAAGGCCCCGCAGTTGATGGACACGAAGGGGCGGCTGGCCCGGCGGCTCTTGAGGTGGATGGTGCGGGCGACCAGCTCCTTGCCGGTACCGCTCTCGCCGAGGATCAACACCGGACTGTCGCTCTGCGCGACCCGTCCGGTGATCGACCCCAGCTCCTGAACCTCCGGCGTGGCCCCCACGATCTGCGGCAGGCCATCGCGGCGGGTCATCACCTCACGGAGCGCCGAGTTCTCCCGGCGCAGGGTTTTCTTCTCGGCGGCCTTGCCGATCACCTCGACCAGCTCGGCGTTCCGCCACGGCTTGCCCAGGAAGTCGTAGGCGCCCAGCCGCATGGCCTCTACCGCGGTCTCTACGTCGGCGTTGCCGGTGAGGACGATGAACTCAGTGTCGGACTCGGTCTCCCGAGCCCACCGGAGAATGTCGAGACCGGAGGCATCGGGGAGCTTGATGTCGACGAGGGCTACGTCGTACTCGTGGCGGCCCAGCAGCGCCATCCCGTCGGCGCCCGAGACTGCTTCGCCCACCGCGAAGCCGGCCTTCGTGAGGACCCGGCTGAGGAGGGCACGAACCTCAGCATCGTCGTCCACGATCAGCACGCGGATGCGATCGTGCATGTAGCGTCATCATAGCATCTTCGGTAACATGTCCCCCCCAGGAGGATTTCGCGGATGCCGCGGCCCCCGGGGCTCCGGATCGAGGGAGCCCGGCAGAACAACCTCAAGAACGTCTCGCTGGAGGTCCCCCACGACCGTCTGACCGTTGTCACCGGCGTTTCGGGGTCGGGCAAGTCCTCCCTGGCCTTCGACACGATCTTCGCCGAAGGCCAATGGCGGTACATCGAGTCCCTCAGCACCTACGCCCGGATGTTTCTCGATCGGATCGATCGGCCGGACGTCGACCGCATCGAGCACATCCGTCCCGCCATCGCGCTCGAGCAGAAGAATCCCGTCCGCACCGCCCGTTCGACGGTGGGCACGGCCACCGAGGTCTACGATTATCTGCGCCTGCTCTACGCCAAGATCGGCCAAGTCTACTGTCCCACCTGCGCCGGGGCGGCGGTCTCCCACTCCCCCGAATCGATCGTCGACGCGCTGCTGGCCCAGCACGGCGAGGCCCGGGCCCTGATCGGCTTCCGCCTGGCCATTCCCGCGGGGGTGACGCTGCCCGACCTCTGGGTGGCCCTGACCCGACGCGGCTTCGCGCGGGTGCGCCTGGGCGAGCACATCCTCGACCTGACCGCACCGCCGCCGGCAACGGAGACGGCGAGGAACCTCGTCGTCATCCTGGACCGGGTCGTCCTCGACCCGGCTCAGCGGTCCCGCCTCACCGAATCCGTCGAGGCCTCGCTCCGCGAGGGCGGCGGCCGGATGGAGGTGGACGTGGTGGGCCAGGGTGTCCAGACCTTTGCCGAGGCCCTCCGGTGCCCCCAGTGCGACACGGCGCTCGAACGGCCCCAACCTCTTCTCTTCTCGTTCAATCACCCGCTGGGCGCCTGCCCGGAATGCCGGGGGTTCGGGAACATCCTCAAGTACGACGAGGCCCTGGTGGTGCCCGACCCCACGCGGACGCTGGCCGACGGTGCCGTGGAGCCATGGACCTATCCGTCGGGGCGCCGGTATCAGCGGCAGCTGGTCAGGGCCGCTCGGCGCCTGGGGATCGATACCGCGAAGGCGTACGGCGCGCTCACCGAGACGGAGCGCCGACTCGTGTACGAGGGCGACGACCACTTCCCCGGGATCCAGGGGTTCTTCGAGGAGGTGGAGTCGTACCGTTACAAGCTGCACGTGCGGGTGTTCCTGTCCCGGTACCGCAGCCAGTCCCGCTGTCCGACCTGCCGGGGGAGCCGGCTCAAGCCAGCGGCGCTGGCGGTACGGATCGCCGGGCTCACCGTCGCGGACTTCTGCGCCCTGACGATCGAGCAGGCCTCCCGCACGCTGGCCAGCCTCCGACTGTCGGCCTGGGACACGACGGTGGCGGGGGAGATTCTCAAGCAGCTCGGGGCCAAGCTTACCTTCCTGCTCCGCGTCGGCCTGGGCTACCTGAGCCTGTCCCGTCAGACCCGAACCCTGTCGGGCGGCGAAGCTCAGCGTATCAACCTGGCTAACCAGCTCGGCTCGCAGCTCGTCGGCACCCTGTACGTGCTGGACGAACCGTCCATCGGTCTGCACGCGCGCGACACCGCCCGACTGGCGGATCTCTGCCGGGAGCTGGCCCAAGCCGGAAACACCGTTATCGTAGTCGAGCACGATCGCACCTTCATGGACGCCGCCGATCACGTTGTCGAGCTGGGACCGGGATCCGGCGAGCGCGGTGGCGAGGTGGTGTTCAGCGGCCCGCGAGCCGACTTCGTCAGGGCCCCGCACTCGCTCACCGCACGGTATCTCACCGGCCGGGAGAGCATCCCGGTGCCGCCGGGGCGCCGTTCGGCCCGGCGTCACCTCGTGCTCGCCGGTGCCCGGGAGCACAACCTGAAGGACGTGACCCTCCGGATCCCCCTCGGCACCCTCACCGTCGTCAGCGGCGTGTCCGGCTCCGGCAAGTCCACCCTCGTCCACGACACCCTGTACCGGGCGGTGGCCCGAGCCTTCAAGAGCGACTTTGCCCTTCCCGGAGCGCACGAAGGCCTCAGCGGCGTGGAATACCTCAAAGGAGTCCGCCTCATCGACCAGGAGCCGATCGGCCGGACCCCGCGCTCGAACCCCGTGACCTACGTGAAAGCCTTCGACGAGATCCGCAAGCTCTACGCGGCCCAGCCGAAGGCCAGGGCCCTCGGCCTGGCCGCCGGCGCCTTTTCGTTCAACGTCCCGGGAGGTCGCTGCGAGAAGTGCGAGGGCGACGGCTTTGAGAAGCTCGAGATGTACTTCTTCGAAGATGTGTACGTGACCTGCCAGGAGTGTGACGGGCGGCGCTACCGGCCGGAGGTCCTGTCGGTGAAGTACCGGGGCCGCAATATCGCGGCGGCCCTCGGCATGACCGTCGACGAGGCCGTCGACTTCTTCGGCGCTCAGGGGACGCTCGCCCGTCGGCTCCGGGTCCTGGGGGACGTCGGCCTCGGTTATCTCCGGCTTGGCCAGCCTGCGACCACGCTGTCCGGCGGCGAGGCCCAGCGGCTCAAGATCGCCGCCGAGCTCGGTGGGCGAACCGGCGGCGACATGCTCTATATCCTCGACGAGCCGACCACCGGCCTGCATCTCGATGATGTCAAGCGCCTGCTCGGAGTCCTCAACCGACTCGTGGATGCGGGCAGCACCGTCCTGGTGGTGGAGCACCATCTCGACGTCATCAAGTCGGCGGACTGGGTGATCGACCTCGGCCCCGAGGGCGGCGACGAGGGAGGCGAGATCGTGGCCGAGGGCTCGCCGGAGACCGTCGCCCAGACTCCCGGCTCTTACACCGGCAAGTTCCTGGCTGAGATCCTGCCCAGGTTGAACGGCAAGAACGGCCGCGCGTAGACGCGGCACGGCCGGGTCGTCGCCGCCGCGGGAAAGTGCTACTCTCAGCCCCCGGTGAGCCCGCAGAACCTGCGCGACAAGTACTGCATCGTCGGTGTCGGCGAGACCGAGTATTCGAAGAACTCGGGCCGGACCACCCGGGCGATGGCGGTGGAGGCGATTCGCAAGGCCCTGGGCGATGCCGGGCTGCGGGCGGCAGACGTCGACGGCATGCTGAGCTACCAGAACAACGACTCCACGCCGGCGAACTGGGTCGCCGCCGACCTCGGAATCAGGCTCAACTTCTTCATGGACGTGGTGGGCGGCGGCTCCTCCACCGAGGCCCTGATCGGGCTGGCCATGGGGGCCATCGAGGCCGGGATGTGCCGGGCGGTGGCCATCTTTCGCTCCATGAACGGCTACAGCGAGCTCCGCATCGGCGGCACCGGGCCGCGGGCCGCGGCGCCAGTGCGCGGGCTGGACCTGGCCCAGGTCCCGTTCGGGATGCGCAGCGCAGGGCAGAACTTCGCGCTGACCTTCATGCGCCACCTGTACGAGTACGGCACGACGTCGGAGCAGGTGGCGCACGTGAAGGT
>JBOHPM010000287.1:0-4775 GCA_050731715.1 Candidatus Rokuibacteriota bacterium | reverse complement strand
GCCTGCGCGGCGTCTTCGACGATGGCCAGGCCGTGAGCGCGGGCCAGCGCGGCCACCTGTTCCATCGGGGCCGGCTGTCCATAGAGGTGGACCGGCATGATGGCGCGGGTGCGCGGGGTGACGGCGCTGGCGGCGGCCGCCACGTCGAGCGTGTACGTCTCGGGGTCGATGTCGACGAACACCGGGGTCGCGCCGAGCATGACGATCGTGGATGCCGACGCCACGAAGGAGAAGGCCGGCGTGATGACCTCGTCTCCCGCGGTGACGCCCACCGCGGTCAGGCTCAGGCGCAGGGCGTCGGTGCCCGAGGCCACACCGACCGCGTGTCGGACGCCCGAGAAGGCGGCCAGCTCGCGCTCCAGCGCCTCGCCCTGGGACCCCAGGATGAAGCGCCCGGAGTCCAGCACGCGCGTCGCTGCGGCAAGGAGCTCCTCCCGGAGCGCGGCGTGCTGGCGGGCGAGGTCGATGAACGGGATCATCGCGGCCGTCCCTCGCTCGCGGCCGGGCCGGTGCCCCCGATTCGACTGCCCGTCGCCACGGGACCGCCCACCCCCAGCAGGTTGATGGCGAAGCGGATCTCGTCCTCGTCCTGGTGCCGGGCCACGTACTCGACCGACAGGGCCCAACACGACCACTTGAGGTCGAGGCCGACCCGGCTTTCCACGAAGACGTCCTCTCGCAGGTCCCAGTCGGTGCTGAACCGGGCCACGGCCCAGCGGGTGAGGTCGGCCTGCAGGGAGGCCTGGACGAAGCTGACGCGGTCGGGCTTGCTGTAGCGGGTGCCGATCGACGCGATCACGGGCTCCACATTCACCGCGAGGTCGGTCGTCCCGGTCTGGATCCCATCACCGTACACACTGTAGCTCGTGTCCCCCCGGAAGCTGAAGATCCGGTTGGGATTGACGATGAGGTCGGCGGCCACGTCCCCGAAGGGCTGCTCGGGATTCAGCGCCTCGTAGGAGTGCGAGAGCACCAGGCGCATCAGCTCCCAGCGCGCCGCCTCGGTTCCGGGCGGGGCCACCGAGCGGGCCCGCAGGCGATTGGTCAGCGAGTAGGTGAAGCGGCTGGCCTCGATGATGGCGTCGATGCTGTCGTACTGGGGGAGCTGATTCGTGGTCGTGGTGCCGTCCTGGCGGTAGCGCAGCAGATCGGTCCCGTCGAGGCGCGTGTAGTTGACGCGGGGCTCGATGCTGTGCAGCAGGGCGTCCAGGCCCCACACGTCCCCCAGCTCGTAGATTCGGGCCACCCGGCTCTCGACGTCCGCGCCCACCTCGTAGAGCGAGCGCAGCTGCCCGTCGGGCGCCGTGTTCTGCACGGCGAGCCCTTCCGGCGTCACCCGCGTGCCGGTGACCGTCGTGTCGTACCCGGTGAACCGCCCGCCCAGGAACGGGGTGACGGTGATGACGCCTCCGATGGGCACCGGACGCGACAGCACAGGATGAAGATCGAGGCGGTTACCCTCGGCCCCGACGTCGCGGACGAAGTGCACGGCGCTGGATTCGAGCTCGAAGAGCAGACCGGGGATTCCCGGCACCGGTTGGCGCGTGCCCTGGAGCTTGAGCTCGGGAAGGCGATTGAGCTCGACCGGCCGCTGCTGGCTCAGATCCTGGTACCAGAACAGGTTGCCCACCAGGTTCCAGGTCGACCAGGTGCGGGTGAGGAAGATGTTGGACTCCACGCGCTGCAGGCTGCGCTCGTGCAGCCCGTCGGCGTACTCGCGGAACAAGAGGTCATCGCTCACCCCGTTGACGTCGGTGCGCAGGGCGAGACCAGGGCGGAGTTGCCAGCCGTCCCGCACCGTCCACCAGCCGCGGCTGTCGCCGTGGCTCGGCGTCGGGTCCTCGCGGAGGAACTCGTTCACGTAGAAGCCGCCCACGCTGCCGGCGTGGTCCTGCGAGAGAATATAGCGGTAGTCCAGCTTGGCGCCCAGGCCCCGCTCGGTATACCCATGCAGCGTGATGGTGGCGTCCTGGCTGTCGGAGATCGCCCAGAAGAAGGGGACCTCGACGAAGGTCCCCTTCTCCGAGCCGCTGCCGATCCGGGGAAAGAGGAAGCCGGTCTGCCGCTCCCGGCGGATGGGCGCGGCGAAGGCCGGCAGGAACGGGACGACGGGCACGCCCATCACCCAGAACGAGGCCCCGGTGCCGTAGATGTAATCCTCCAGGTCGGCCACCGCCGAGGCGAACCGGAACGACCAGGCCGGCGGATCGCCCTCGCAGGTAGTGAAGAGGCCCTCGAAGACGCGGTAGCGGCTCTCTCCCAGCCGCTCCATCCGCTCTCCCTCCAGCCGATAGAAGGGGGCGGCCTGGCCCCGCCCTTCCCAGATGACCCCGGTCCCCGTCCGGAAGTTGATCTGGAAACGCTCGCCGACGAGGCGGTCGTCGCCATCGTAGAAGATGACCCGTCCCTGGGCCACCGCATCGCCCGTCACGCGGTTCACCTCCACGCGATCGGCAAGCAAGCGCTGGCTGCCCCGGACCACTTCGACGTTGCCCGAGGCAATGAGGAGGTCGTCCGGTCCGATCTCCTCCACGCGATCGGCGAAGACCGTGATCTCCCCCCCGGCCGTGGTCAGCGTGGTCGATCGCGGCCCCTGGGCCCAGGCCGGCAGGGCGGCCAGCAGTCCCGGGAGCAGGAGGACAAGGGTTGTGAGGATGCTCACGCGAACAGGGAGTTCATGCGAGCAGCGCCGCTTTCGATGGGGCAAGGCGTGCCGGCGCCTCCCAGGAGGGCCAGGACCTCCCCCACGAGAAACAGCGATCCGGCGACGCAGACGACCTCGGTGGCATCGGGCCCGGTGGCCCGGGCCAGGGCCTCGGCGGCCGAGGCCGTGACCTGCACGACGGGCACCGCAGGCGGCAGCAGAGACCGCAGGGTCTCGGGATCGGCGGCGCGGGAAACGGCGGCGCGCGTGAGGATCACTCGCTGGGCGAGCGGGGCCAAAGCTGCCAGCATGGCGCCGGCGTCTTTGTCGCGGGAGACGCCCAGGACGAGCGTGAGGGTGGCGGACCCGAACGTCTCGCGGAGCGACGCCGCCAGGGCCAGGGCCCCCGCGGGATTATGGGCGGCATCGAGCACGAGCGTGGGACGACCGTCGATGACCTGGAAGCGTCCCGGCCAGCGGGCCCGGGTCAGGCCCAGCCGGAGAGCGCTCTCGGGGATTCCCAGCTGCACGGCGGTGGCCACGGCGAGCAGGGCATTGGGCGGCTGGAACGTCCCCAGCAGAGAGAGCTCGAGCCGCTCGAGGACCCAGCCGGCTCCGCGACAGGAGAGGCTCTGGCCCCGGCGGCTGCGGGCCAGGACGTCGACGTGCAGGTCGCGGCCCTGCAGCAATAGCGGAACGCCGACCCGGTCGGCGCGCTCGACGATCACCCGCGTCACCGCAGGCGCTTGGGCGGCCGACAGGGCGACCCCGGCGCGGATGATCGCCGCCTTCTCGGCCGCGATCGCGGGGAGCGTCGGACCCAGGTACGCCTCGTGGTCGAGGTCGATGCGGCCCAGCACGGTGGCGGCGGGGACGCCGACGGTGGTGGCGTCGAGGCGGCCGCCCAGTCCCACCTCGAGCACGGCCACGTCCACCCCTTCGCGGGCGAAGTGATCGAGGGCCAGGGCGGTGGTGGCCTCGAACACGGTAGCGTCGAAGCGGGCGATCAGCGTGCCGAGCGCCTCGACGCCGTCGACGAGAGCGTCTTCGCCGATCGCCTCGGCGTCCACCCTGATGCGCTCGCGAAACGAGACCAAGTGGGGCGAAGTGTACAGCCCGACCCGCCGGCCGGCGGCCTTGAGGATCGCGGCCAGCATGGCGGCGATCGAGCCCTTGCCGTTGGTGCCTCCCACCTGCACCAGCGTGTAACGGGTGTGGGGACGCCCCAGCGCCTCCAGCAGGCCTTCGATCCGCTCGAGACCCGGCCGCATGCCCGCGTGCTCGCCGCCGCGAAGGGCGAGCAGCCGGGCGACCGCCTCGGCGTAGGTCATCCGGCCGGCGGCAGGTCGGCGAAAAAGGCGAGCAGTCGGCGCAGCGTCTCCTTGAGGTCGCGGCGCTCAACGATGAGGTCGAGCTGGCCGTGCTCGAGGAGGAACTCCGAGCGCTGGAAGCCGTCGGGGAGAGGCTGGCGGATCGTCTCGGCGATCACCCGCGGGCCCGCGAAGCCGATGAGCGCGCGCGGCTCGGCGAGGATGACGTCGCCCAGCATCGCGAAGCTGGCGGTGACTCCGCCGGTCGTGGGGTCGGTGAGCACCGAGAAGAAAGGCAGGCGCTGGGTGGCCAGACGCTCCAGAGCCGCCGAGGTCTTGGCCATCTGCATCAGCGACAGGATGCCCTCTTGCATGCGCGCCCCGCCCGAGGCCGCGATGATGACCACCGGGAGGTGCTTGGCGATCGCCAGCTCGATGGCCCGGGTGAGCTTCTCGCCGACAGCGGAGCCCATGCTGCCGCCCAGAAAGGCGAAGTCGAAGGCGCACAGGACCGTCGGGTAGCCGCCGAGACGGACCAGGCCCGTGACCACGGCCTCGGTGCCGCCGGTCTTGTCCCGGGCGGCCCGCACGCGGTCGCGGTACCGCTTGCTGTCCTTGAAGCCCAGCGGGTCGGCCGCAGTGATCCCCCGATCGTGCTCCTCGAAGCTCCCGGCATCGGCGAGCAGCCCGATCCGCTCCCGAGCGCCCATGCGGAAGGCGTACCGGCACTTGGGACAGACCCGTCCACCCCTCTCGACCTCGGCGCGGTAGACGATCTCCTTGCAGGAGTCGCACTTGATCCACAGCCCCTCGGCGATGAC
>JBOHPM010000286.1:0-4779 GCA_050731715.1 Candidatus Rokuibacteriota bacterium | reverse complement strand
GCAAACACGACGTTTCCGTGATTGGCCGCCGGCACCCGAGCCTGTTTGGTGGAGGCCAGATCGTACCCGAAGTGAATCTGGGTGTCGATCTCGCGCCCCTGGTAGCGGTAGGTCCGATTCTCGGCGAAGTTCGAAAAGACCTTGGTGTTCTTCGGTTGTACGAAGGCGCCGTCCCAGAGAGGCTGGTCGGCGGTGGCGGTCGCCAGTCGTCGCTTCTCCGTCTCGGCCTGGCGACGCTGGTCGCGATTGATGGTCAGGAAACCCTCCACCAGGGGCCGCCCGGCCGGCTGCTGGGGCAGCAGCTCGGCGACCTTCACCTGGAGCAAGGCCTCCGTCACCTCGATGGTGTCGCGGCGGAAGCGGCGAGGAAGCACTTCGGTCCCCACGCCGCGGGTCGCCGTGTTGCCGGCCTCGTCCTGCGCGCTGACGGTTAGCGCGCTGCCCCGCGTGAAGTCGTGGGGCAACGCGAACAGGCCGACCCGGACGCCGGTTTTCCCGACGGCCACCGTCGGAAACGCTAGCGTGGCCACCCGCGTCTCGGCCCGGGTCGCGTCGCCGACCCGTAACACCACCACCCCGGCGCCGCCCGGCGCCACATAGGGCGTGGCCGCCACGACCTCGAGCTGGGGCGGCGTGAAGTCGACGACGACGGGGAAACTGGCCGCTGCGCGCGAGGCCCGGCCGAACGGCCGCCAGAAATCATCGGCGGCCCACACCTCCAGCGTGCCGGCGCCCTCGCGGGCGCCGCCGTCCGCGGCCAGCGTGGCCGTCACCTCGATGCGCGGCGCCGGCCGGCCCTGGTAGCGACCGACGGGGGTCACGGTCTCGCCCTGCACCAGGCGGATCTCGGCGCCGGACACGTTGCCGCGCGCGGCCTCCACCACCAGCGTCACCGGCGTGCGCGACCCGAGCGCCCGCGCCGGCGCGCCGTTGACCCGGACGCCGGGAACGGACTGCCGCCAGGCCAGATATGACACGCCGCCGCCGCCGATGACGATCAGAAGGAGCAGCACGACGAACCAGAGCGTCAGGCGGGACCGCCGAGGCACGAGAGGCATGATAGCACGCCGTGGCGCGGGCCCCGTTGCTTGACACCCCTCTGGCCGTTGGCTAGAGTGGCGCGGTGTCCACGGCCGTCTGGTTGGTCCCTGCCTTTCCGTTGCTCGGCGCGCTGCTCAACATCCTCGGGGGACGTTACATCGGCCCGCGCGCCCACTGGATCGCAGTCCCCGCGCTGGCTGCCTCCTTCGTCGCTGCCGGTGTCGTGTTCGCCGGCGTGCGGGCCGGTCACGATGCGACGACGACGCTGTTCCCCTGGGTGGTCGCGGGCGAGTTCGAGAGCTCGGTGAGCGCGCTCGTCGATCCCCTGAGCGCCGTCATGCTGCTTGTCGTGACGGGCGTCGGGCTGCTCATCCACCTCTATTCGGTGGGCTACATGCACGGCGACCCCGGCTACGCCCGCTACTTCGGTTACCTGAACCTCTTCGTCTTCTCCATGACCATGCTCGTGCTGGCCAGCAACTTTCTCCTGCTCTACGTCTTCTGGGAGGCCGTCGGTCTGTGCTCGTATCTCTTGATCGGCTTCTGGTACACGCGCCCGGCCGCGGCCCAGGCGGGCAAGAAGGCGTTCGTCGTCAACCGCGTGGGTGACCTCGGCTTCGGCCTGGCCGTGATGTGGCTCTGGCTGGAGCTGGGCACGCTCGACTACGGCGAGGTGTTTGCCCGCGCCGGCGAGCTCACTCCGCCCACAGCGACGGCCATCGCGCTGCTGCTGTTCATGGGGGCCTGCGGCAAGTCGGCGCAGCTGCCGCTCCACACCTGGCTGCCCGACGCCATGGAAGGCCCCACGCCGGTCTCGGCGCTGATCCACGCCGCGACGATGGTCACTGCCGGCGTGTACATGGTGGCCCGGTGCCATACCGTGTTCGAGCGATCGGAGGTGGCCCTCGGGGTGGTCGCCTGGGTGGGCGTGGCCACGGCGCTGTTCGCCGCCACGGTCGCCGTGGTCCAGACCGACATCAAGCGGGTGCTCGCCTATTCCACGGTGAGCCAGCTCGGCTACATGTTCGCGGCGGTGGGGCTGGGGGCCTACGCGGCGGGCATCTTTCACCTGGTGACGCACGCGTTCTTCAAGGCTCTGCTCTTCCTGGGCGCCGGCAGCGTGATCCACGGTCTCAACGGCGAGCAGGACCTCCGCCGGATGGGCGGCCTGGCGCCCAAGATGGTGGCGACCACCATCACCATGACGCTCGGCGCGGCCGCGCTGGCCGGGGTGCCGCCCCTGGCCGGGTTCTTCTCGAAGGACGAGATCCTGCACGCCGCCTTCACCCGCGACCCGGTGATCTGGGGCCTGCTCCTGGTGGGGGCCTTCCTCACCGCCTTCTACACGTTCCGGCTCATCTTCCTGGCGTTCTTCGGCTCGCCGCGCATGTCGCGGGAGGCGGCCCACCACGTTCACGACGCGCCGGCCGTGATGACGGTGCCGCTCGGGGTGCTGGCCATTCTCACGGTCGTGGCTGGCTGGCTGTTGGGTCTACCCTCCGCGCACGGGACCCGCTTCGAGCGGTTGCTCGGCCCGGTGTTTCCGGCCCACGACGACACCAGCAGTGGCGTGCTCACGCTCCTGCTGGGCGTCCTCAGCGTGGTGGCGGCCGCCTCCGGCATCACGGTGGCCTGGTTCCGCTACCTGGCCACGCCGCTGCGAACTGACAGCGGGGAACGGTCCCGGTCCCTGCTCGGCGCCATCCTGGCCAACGGGTACTACGTCGACCAGCTCTACGACCGGGCCATCGTCCGGCCCCTGCTGGCGCTCTCGGGGTTTCTGGCCCGGGCCGTCGATCTCGCCGTCATCGACGGCATCGTGAACGGAGTGGGGCGTGCGGTCGTGGTCGGGGCGACGGCGGCGCGACGGGTGCAGACGGGCTACGTGGTGAACTACGCGCTCAGCATGCTGGTGGGCGCGGTGGCCCTCGTCGCCTTCTTGCTCTCCCGATGAGGCTTGGGCTGCTGACGGCGGTGACGTTCCTGCCGACGGCGGGAGCGCTCGTCCTGGCCTTCATTCCCCGCCGCCACGAGGGGCTGCTGCGCGGCGGCGCCCTGGCCGTGGCCCTGGCCACCTTCGGGCTGGCTGTTCCGCTCTACGTCCGCTTCGACGGTACGTCCGCCGCCTACCAGTTCGTGGAGCACCTGCCCTGGATCCCCGCGCTCGGCGTCGGCTATCACCTCGGCCTCGACGGCATCAGCCTGCTCCTCGTGCTGCTGACGACGTTCATCACCCCGTTGGCCCTCGGCTCGGCCTGGCACGCCATCGACGACCGGGTGAAGGAGTTCGTGGTGATCATGCTCCTGCTGGAGACGGGGATGGTGGGCGTGTTCGTGAGCCTCGATCTCTTCCTCTTCTACGTCTTCTGGGAAGCCATGCTCATCCCGATGTACGTCATCATCGGCGTGTGGGGCGGGCCCGCTCGCATCTACGCGGCGGTGAAGTTCGTGCTCTACACGATGGTCGGCTCACTGCTGATGCTGGTGGCCATCCTGGTTCTCTACTTCCAGCACGGCGCGGCCACGGGCCTCTACACCTTCGACGTCCCCACGCTGGCCCGGTGGGTGGTGCCGCCGGGCCCGACGCAGCACCTCATGTTTGCCGCCTTCGCCCTGGCCTTCGCGATCAAGGTGCCACTCTTTCCCTTCCACACCTGGCTTCCCGACGCCCACGTGGAGGCGCCCACGGCGGGGTCCGTGATCCTGGCGGCGGTGCTGCTCAAGATGGGGACCTACGGGTTCCTGCGCTTTTGCCTGCCGTTCTTCCCGGACGCCAGCCTGACCTTTGGCCCGCTGATGTTCGCCCTGGCCGTCATCGGCATCGTCTACGGCGCCTGGGTCTCCACGGTGCAGGCGGACCTCAAGAAGCTCGTGGCCTACTCGAGCGTGAGTCACCTGGGCTTCGTCGTGCTGGGCATCTTCACCCTTAACGTGCAGGGGATGGCCGGCGGGCTGATCCAGATGGTGAACCATGGACTGTCCACCGGGGCGCTGTTCCTGCTGGTCGGCATGCTCTACGAGCGGCGGCATACGCGCCGGATCGCCGACTTCGGTGGCCTCTGGAAGGTCGTGCCCGCGCTGTCCTCGATCTTCCTGGTCGTGGCCCTGTCCTCGATGGGGCTGCCCGGCCTCAACGGCTTCGTGGGCGAATTCCTCGTCCTCGTCGGCGCCTTCCAGGTGAGCCGGCTCACCGCCGCGGTGGCCACCACGGGCATCATCTTCACCGCCGTCTATCTGCTCTGGATGTACCAGCGGGTGTTCTTCGGCGACCTCCGGCACGAGGAGAATCGACAACTGCCCGATCTCACCCCGCGCGAGTGGGCGCTGCTAGCGCCGGTGGTGGTGCTGATCGTCTGGATCGGAGTGTATCCGCTCGCCTTTACCGGGCCCACCGAGGCCTCGCTCGAGGCCCTCATCGCCCAGGTCGAGTCCAAAGCCGGCGTGGCCCGCGCCGCCTGGGCCCGATGAGCGCGATCGCCGCGCCCCCCGTGGCGCTCGGCACGCTGCTGCCGACGCTCATCGTGCTGGGCACGGCCCTGCTGGTGCTGCTCCTGGATCTGCTGCCCCCCCGGTCGAGCAAGACCCATCTAGGCCTGGTAACCCTGGGCGGCGTGATCGGCGCCCAGCTGGCCACGCTGGCCGTGTGGGGCGGCCGCGGCCGGGGCTTCCGGGACATGATCATCCTCGACAACTACGCCCTGTTCTTCCACCTCGTGATCACCTACGCGGCGGCCCTGG
>JBOHPM010000285.1:0-4828 GCA_050731715.1 Candidatus Rokuibacteriota bacterium | reverse complement strand
TCGACGAAGACCGCCGGCTCCGCGACGACACGTCCCTGACCCTGGCTCACGGCGCCGCCGGTCCGCAGCAGGAGCCGGATCCCACGACGCGCAATCCGCGCACTTCGTCCTCGAGGTCGTGGTTGAGGACGTACACCTCCCACTCCACGCCGTCCGGGTCCTCGACCCAGAACTTGTCCTGGTTGGCGTGACAGCAGTCGACGCCGAATTCCTCGCGGACCGGCAGCCCGGCGGCCTTGATGCGGGCCAGCTGGCGGACGACCTGGGGCGACGACCCCAGTTGCAGGCCCACGTGGTCCACGGGGCTGTTGGCGGCCCGCGGCCCCTGGGACAGGGCCAGATTGAGCGGGCTCCAGGGAGGCAGGAACTTCACGTACCCGGGCTTGACCTTGACCGGGGCCACGCCCAGGAAGCGCTCGTAGAACGCGCGGCTCTGCTCCAGATCCGACACGCGCAGGTGCACGTGCACCCGCGGCGTGAGGGCAACCTCGTCCGCGGCGGGCTTGCGGGCCCGGACGAACGCGCTCATGAAGCGGCCGTCCACCGCGGGGGCAATCGCGTCAGCGTCGATGCCGGCCGCGGCCAGGGCCTCCCGCGCATCGGCCGCCTGATAGATGCGGGTGGGCTCGATCTCGATGTCCACGAAGCCGGCCCGGGCCAGCTTGGCCCGATATTCCCCTTCGTCGAGCGCCCCGGCCAGGCACCCGATCCATAGCTCGACGCTCCGGCGAATCTCCGCGGGCACCGGCCCCCGGACCACCACGTCGGACACCGCGAAGCGTCCGCCGGGCTTGAGGACCCGGAACGCCTGGGCCAGGACGCGGTCCTTGTCCGGCGAGAGATTGATGACGCAGTTGGAGATCACCACGTCGACGGCAGCGTCGGGCAGCGGGATGTCCTCGATCTGCCCCTTGAGGAACTCCACGTTGCCGACGCCGGCCCGGGCCGCGTTGTCGCGGGCCAGGGCCAGCATCTCGTCCGTCATGTCGAGGCCGTAGGCCTTGCCCGTCGGCCCCACCCGCCCGGCCGAGAGCAGCACGTCGATCCCACCGCCCGACCCCAGGTCGAGCACCCTCTCGCCGACAGCCAGTCGGGCCAGGGCGGTGGGATTGCCACAGCCCAGTGAGGCCTGCACGGCCTGGGCTGGCAGGCTCGCGGTCTCGTCCGCGGCGTAGAGGTCGGCGGTGATCGGATCGCACCCCGGGGGCGTCGTCCCACAGCAGCCGCCGCCACCCTGGGTCACGCGGAGGGCGACCTTGCCGTACTTGTCGCGCACGGTCGTTCGAATGTCGTCGCTCATGCCAGAGCTCCTTGTCGCTAGCAGCAGGCGGTGAGCAGGCGGACCAGGTCACTCACCGTTTCCGGCCGCACCGAGTAGTAGACGAAGCGCTCCTCCCGGCGGCTGGCCACCAGGCCGGCGCGACGGAGGAGATCGAGGTGGTGGGACAGCGTGGGTCCGGGGATCTCGAGCTCGGCCTGGATCTCGCCGGCCGGCAGCTCCCGCCCCGCCCGCACCAGGAAAAAGACGATCTGCACCCGGGTGAGGTGGGCCAGGGCCTTGAAGGCCTCGACGTGCTCCTCGCGGGCCTGCAGGTCGATCAGGGGCAGCCTCGATTTCACAGTTCTAAGATTACGGAACTGTGAAATCGATGTCAAGTCCTCCCCGGGCTACCCTTCCTTGTCCTCGTACTTGTGTTTCAGGTCGGCGACCACGTTGGCGTCGGCCAAGGTGGTGGTGTCACCCAACGCCCGCCCCTCGGCCACGTCCCGCAGCAGCCGGCGCATGATCTTGCCGCTGCGCGTCTTGGGCAGCTCGGCGGCGTAGATCACGTCGTCGGGGCGGGCCAGTGAACCGATCTTCTTGGCCACGTGCTCCTTGATCTCCTTCTTGAGCTCTTCGCTGGCCGTCCGTCCCGCCTTGATGGTGACGAAGGCGGCGATGGCCTGGCCCTTGATCTCGTGCGTCCGGCCGATGACGGCGGCCTCGGCCACCGAGGGATGATCGACCAGGGCCGACTCCACCTCCATGGTCGAGACGCGGTGCCCCGAGATGTTCATGACGTCGTCGATGCGGCCGAGCAGCCAGAGGTAGCCCTCCTTGTCCCGCTTGGCCCCGTCGCCGGTGAAGTACATGCCGGGGATCTGGCTCCAGTACTGCCTCTGGAACCGCTCCGGGTCACCGAAGATGCCGCGTAGCATGCCCGGCCAGGGCTTCTTGAGGACCAGATAGCCGGCGTCGACCGACTCGCCCTTGTCGTTCACCACGTCGGCCTCGACGCCGGGGAACGGAAAGGTGGCCGAGCCCGGCTTGCACACGGTGATCCCGGGCAGCGGAGAGATGAGGATGTGGCCCGTTTCCGTCTGCCACCAGGTGTCGACGATGGGGCAGCGGCCGCCGCCGATGACCTTCCAGTACCACACCCAGGCCTCGGGGTTGATGGGCTCGCCCACGGTCCCCAGCAGGCGCAGGGAGCTCATGTCGCAGCGCTTGGGATACTCCTCGCCCCAGCGCACGAAGGTGCGAATGGCCGTGGGCGCCGTGTAGAGGATGGTGACGCCGTACTTCTCCACGATCCGCCAGAACCGGTCCTTGTCCGGGAAATCGGGCGTCCCCTCGTACATGACGCCGGTGGCGCCGTTGGCCAGCGGGCCGTAGACGATGTAGGAGTGGCCGGTGACCCAGCCGATGTCGGCCGTGCACCAGTAGACGTCCTCGTCCTTGAGGTCGAAGATCATGCGGTGGGTGGCCGTCACCCCGGTGAGATAGCCGCCGGTGGTGTGGACGATGCCCTTGGGCTTGCCCGTGGAGCCCGAGGTGTAGAGCAGGTAGAGCATGTCCTCGGAGTCCATCGGCTCGGGTTTGACGTAGGCGTCGGCGCCCTTGATGAACTCGTCCCACCACACGTCGCGGTCGCGCTGCCAGTCGATCTCCTGACCCGTCCGCTTGTACACGATGACGGTGGTGACGAACGGACAGCCCTTGAGCGCCTCGTCGGTGTTCTTCTTGAGCGGCACCTTGGCGCCGCGGCGATAGCCGCCATCGGCGGTGATGACGACCTTGGATTTGCAGTCGTTGATGCGGTCGCGCAGCGATTCCGGCGAGAAGCCCCCGAAGACGACGCTGTGCGGGGCGCCGATGCGAGCGCAGGCCAGCATGGCGATGGGCAGCTCGGGAATCATCGGCATGTAGATGGTCACGGCGTCGCCCTTCTTGACGCCGTGGCGCTTGAGCGCGGCCGCGAACTGGGTGACCTCGCGGTACAGGTCCCGGTATGTGAGCACGCGGCTGTCGCCGGGCTCCCCTTCCCAGATGATGGCCGCCTTGTTGCGGCGCGGCCCTTCCACGTGGCGGTCCAGGCAGTTGTCGGAGACGTTGAGCTTGCCGCCCACGAACCACTTGGCGTACGGCAGCTTCCAGTCCAGCGCCTTTGCCCACGGCTTCAGCCAGCGCAGCTCACGGGCCTGCTTCTCCCAGAAGCGCACGTGATTGGCCCTGGCTTCCTTGTAGAGGCTCGCGCTCTTGACGACGGCGCGCTTGGTGAACGTTTTGGGCGGCGTGAACTTCCGGCCCTCCTTGAGCAGGGCCTGGATGGGTTCGTCGCGTCGACCGGTCGTCTTGGCTGTCGGCATGGGCTGACCTCGCCTGGCTAGGGGATTACGGAGCGAATCGGCGGTCGATTATACGGACGACGGCCCGGGGGCCGCAAGGCTAGGAGCGGGTCGGCCGGTTCTCCCGGGCGGGCAGGAACTCGTCGCGCTTGCTCTTCAGCCGCCGGATCAGCTCTTCGTACGAGGCCGAGCGAATGATGCGGTCGAACTGGGAGCGATAGTTCCCGACGAGGCTCACACTCTCGATGACGATGTCGTAGATCAGCCAGTGGTCGTCGCGCTGGAGCAGGCGGGCCTCGACCGGGACTTCAGCACCCTGGCGGGTGACGACCTTGCCCCGGACGACGGCATGCGCCCCATCGATGGCCTCCCCCGTGAACAGCAGCTGCTCGCCGCCGTAGTGGTCGAGCTTGGCGATGTAGGTGCGCTCGAGCAGGTCGGCGAACACCTGGACAAACTCCTCCTGCTGGGCCGGCGTGCGCCCGTGCCAGTGGCGGCCCAGCGCCCGCCGGGCCGTCTCCCTCACGTCGAACACCTGAGTGGCGACCTGGCGGACGGCCGCGCGCTTGTCGTCGTCGGGCAGCGAGGCGTCCTCGAGGATCCGCTGCACGTGATCCGTGTATCGCCGAACCTGGTCGGTGGGCGGCCCGGCCAGCGCGGCCGTGACCGAGGCCAGCAGCAACGCGCCGGCCAGCAGACTGCCCGAGCCCGATCGGTGCTCGATCACCGCCGCTCGATCTTCAGTCCGGTCTTGGTGACCGCGACCGCCGCTGACCCCGCCTGCCGGAGGACACGGGCCAGCTTGTGCTTCTCCAGCAGGGTCCGCAACTGCGGCTCGCCGCCATCGCCGAGAACCTCCTCGGCCACGGTCGCCGAGTGGATCACCGCCCCGTGACTGTCTTGCAGGTGGAACATCTGCACGGAGCGATCGTGCGCGTAGAAGTCGTAGATGACGGCGGTGGGGAACTCTCGCTGCAGGTACTCGCGGACGGTGCGCACCATGTGCTCACTCACCACGGCGGCGGCGCGCCCGGCCGGAGCCCGCGACTCTTCGATGGGCACCGCCGGAATGGCCGGCCCCGGGATGACCGTCGCCTCCTCGCGGCGTGGCGCCTCGGCGCGCGATCGGTGGGCCGGCCGCGCGGCCACGCTATCCCCCCGCGAGGCGTGCCGGACCACGGGCGCAGCCGGCGGTGGGGCCACAGGCGGAGGGGGCGGC
>JBOHPM010000284.1:0-4835 GCA_050731715.1 Candidatus Rokuibacteriota bacterium | reverse complement strand
GGCACCGGGCGCCGGGTCGCGCACACGGCGGCGACCTCCAGCTCCACCCGGGGGTGGGGTGACTCGCGCATGAGCGTGTCGGCCTGCACGAAGGCGCGCAGCAAGTAGAGCATCTCGTCCAGGCTGACGGCCTCACCCAGCTTGCGCAGCGCGTTGGCCTCGCCGGCGGCGAGCTCGGGGAGCTGGGCCCGCGGGGCCGCCTTGAGCACCAGCGCCTGGCGGAGCAGCTCGACGATGTCGCGCGTGAACGCGACGAGATCCTCCCCGTCACGCACGGCCCGGTCGATGGCCTCCAGGGCCGCGGCGGTGTCGTGTCCGACCAGAGCCGAACCGAAGTCCAGGACCGCGGCTGGCGCGGTGGCGCCCAACAGGGTGGCCACGGTGGTCGCCTCCAGCCGGCCCTCGCCATAGGCGAGGGCCGTGTCCAGCAGCGACAGGGCATCCCGCAGGGAACCCTCGGCCGCGCGCACGACGATGGGCAGCGCCGCCGGCTCGAAGGGGATCTTCTCCTCGCCGAGGATGCGCTCGAGGCTGCCGGCGAGCGTGTCCGGTGGGATCGGCCGGAAGTCGAACCGCTGCACCCGCGACAGCACGGTGGCCGGGATGTCGCGGGGGTCGGTGGTGGCCAGCACGAAGACGACGTGGCTGGGCGGCTCCTCCAGCGTCTTGAGCAGCGCGTCGAAGGCGTGCGCGGTGAGCTGGTGGACCTCGTCGATGATGTAGACCTTGTAGCGTCCGCGCGCGGGCGCGTACTTCACGTTCTCGCGCAGCGTCCGAATCTCGTCGATCCCGCGATTGGAGGCGGCGTCGATCTCGATGACGTCGACGATGGTGCCCGCCTGCACCTCCCGGCAGACGGGACAGGCCCCGCAGGCGTCCGGGCCGCGCCGCTCGGGACAGAGCAGCGCCTTGGCGAGGAGCCGGGCCGTGGTCGTCTTGCCGACTCCCCGCGGGCCCGCGAACAGGTAGGCGTGGGCGATCCGGGTCGCGGCCAGGGCGTTCCGCAGCGTCCGCGTGATGGCGTCCTGGCCGACGACGGCCTCGAAGGTCTGGGGCCGCCATTTCCGCGCCAGCACTTGATAGCTCATAAAGCGGCCGTGCACCCTCCGTTGAACGCACCGTCCTGCGATCTCCCCGCAGAGCCGACTCCAGTCAGGTACTCCCACGGCACACGTGAGGGTCGCCTTACCGTTGCTCCCTTCCGGGTCTGGCGGGGTTCGACGATTCCCGTTGCGTAGGGCCCAACCTTCACTGCCGTCCCACGAGGCTCACTCAACACGGCCCGCCCTCGAGAGGGAATTCAACCCCGCTGGAGCGGATTGCGGGTTACAGGGCACCGCTACCTCCCCGTCTAGCACGGCCACGCCGTTGCTGAGGTGGCGGAGGGGGTGGGATTTGAACCCACGGCACAGGGATTACCCGCGCACGGCATTTCCAGTGCCGCACCTTCGGCCGCTCGGTCACCCCTCCAGGCTGCGCGCTGTGACAACAAAGAGATGGCGGAGGGGAGAGGATTTGAACCCCCGAGGGGCCTTCTGGGCCCCTATCCGATTTCGAGTCGGACGCCTTCAACCGGGCTCGGCCACCCCTCCGCGTCGTTGCCTTCGCCTCGCTTCAAAGAACTCGGTCAGCAGGGCCGTGCTCGCCGCCTCCAGCACCGCGCCCGTGGCCGGCACCCGGTGGTTCAGGCGCGGATCCTCGAGTAGCCGGTACAGCGAGCCGACCGCGCCCGCCTTCGGGTCCGCCGCCCCGTACACGAGCCGGGCGATACGGGCCTGCAGCGCCGCCCCGCAGCACATCGGGCACGGCTCGACAGTGGCGTAGAGCGTGGCGCTCGTCAACCGGTAGTTCCCGAGCGCTCGCGCCGCGTCCCGCAGCGCGAGGATCTCGGCGTGGGCCGTGGGATCCCGCCGGGCGACAGGCGCGTTGTGCGCGCGGGCGATGACGGTGCCGGCGACCACGACCACCGCGCCCACCGGCACCTCGCCGCCATCCAGCCCTCGCCGCGCTTCGACGAGGGCCTGCCGCATGAACTCCTCGTCGCGGGAATCACGCTCATCGGCAGGCTGGGGACGCTCGGACTCGCGCTCCATCGGCGCCTGCGGATTTCCTACGCTACCCGCATCAGTCCGGCAAATCAAGGTGCGGGGGCGTCGAGGAGGAGTGGCGCGCCCTGAGGGAATCGAACCCCCGACCTTCGGATTCGTAGTCCGACGCTCTGTCCATCTGAGCTAAGGGCGCGTGGCGGAGAGGCCGGGATTCGAACCCGGGACAGAGGTTTTGCCCCTGTAACCGCTTAGCAGGCGGCTGCCTTCGGCCGACTCGGCCACCTCTCCAGGCGCGAAGCCGGGTCAGTATACACCACGGGCCGCTCACCCTGCCTTCCCGCGCGTGGCATACTCTGGGCTGTCCGCGTCGCCTCGAGCAGTGCACCACTCACCGCAGGAGGGCCCCGTGGCCAAGGACCACTACACGAAGGTTGTCCTCACCGTTATCGCCGTGGCGCTCGTCGTGATCGCCGTCCAGCCGTGGCTGCCGGGGTCCCGGCTGCTCGAGCTCGCTCGGCCCGATTCGGCGCAGGCCCAGTCCATGGTGCCGAAGTACGACGTCACGGTGCCGAAGGCCTGGGGCAAGTTCGTCGCCATCAGCGGCAACAACCTGCTGCTGGAGGCGCCGGACCACACGTTCCGCCTCGTGGAGCTTGACGGCAAGCCGCCGGAGTACCCGAGGATCAAAGTCCTCTTCCGTTACCAGTAGGCTCGCCGTTCGCGACAGCTCCGCCGCCGCGGGCGGGCAGCTAGCCTGCCCGTGACGGTCGGTTGCGCCCGCCGCGCGCCGGCGATACACTCCGCTCACCCTGGGAGGAGCGGCCCACCATGCAAGTCGCAGCCTTCTCGAAGCCGAATCAGCCCGACTGGCGCTGGCGTATCATCGACTACGCGGGCGTAGTCGTCGAGGAGTCGCGGCTCACCTTTCGGACCATCGCCTTGGCCGTGGAGGAAGGCCGGCGCCGGCTCCGCGAGCTGGACCCCGATCGCTCGGTCCCCAAGCCGGTGTATCGAACCTCCTATCTCCGCGGCCCCAAGCCCCCGAAAGCGAGCTAGCCGGGCGGCCAACTGTCAGAACTGCCTTATCCCTCCTTGCACATGGCGGGGGCCTGCCGCATCAGCTACGATCCGTGCCCCGATGGACGACCTCAAGGAGTTGGCCGAGATTCTCACCGAGCTCAGGCTCTCGCTTCACCGCCTGGCCCTGGAGCTCGGTTTCTTCGCCGTCAGGGTCACGGCCTTGAAGTCCGATTCGCGCGTCATCCAGATTCCTCGCCACCTCGTGCGCCTCGAGCGCCAGGAGCTGTCCAACAACTAGCGGGGAACGGGGCTCGCGGGGGAAGGGTCGGCGGCCTGGCGTCGATGGTCTCGCTCCTCGTCCGATAGTTCGGCCAACGCATGGGCAAAGCAGGCCGCGCCCTACACAAGCCCGAGCCATCGTCGTGGGTCGGTCAGGAACGCCTCTTCCTCGAGGCCAGAGCGGATGAAGGGTGATGTGCTGTCGTTTGCGGCCGCTGATGACCCGGAAAATTTCGGGCGCGCCGCGGATGCCACCGGGCACGCGGGTGGCCGAACACACGGTGGAAGATTTCGGCGTTCGGAGTCCGCGCCTCAAGCTGGCGGGTTGTTGGCCCCGCCCCGCCATCATCGTTCACCCGATCATATCGCGCGTGAGGAGAGCGATACGAGGTCGTTTTCAAGCTCTTCGCGCAGGTTCTGGTGTCGTGAGAGGAGAGCGCGTAACTATGCGAACGGCGCGCGTATCGGCTCGCGATCCAGCAGGAGCGCATCTCGCGGATGCCGGTCATTACGCTGCTCCGCGAGGACAACACCAGGACGGGATTCTTCGAGGCGGATCAGTTCAGGGCCCTGCTCGCGCATCTGCCCGACTATCTGACGGCCCTGATCACAACGGCCTACATCACCGGCTGGCGCATCACGTCTGAACTCGTGACGCGGCAGTGGCGGCACGTCGACCTCAACGCGGGCTGGATCGGCTCGAACCAGGCGAGTCGAAGACACGCGAGGGTCGACAGTTCCCGCTCACGCCGGAGCTTCGTGCGGTGCTCACACGGCAGCGCGAGGAGACGGAGCGGTTGGAACGGGAGCAGGGCGTCATTATCCGGTGGGTGTTCCATCATCGCGACGGCGAGCAGATCGTGTGCTTCCGCAGTGCGTGGCGGAAAGCGACGGCGGCGGCAGGGCTCGCGGGACGCATCCCGCACGACTTCAGACGGACGGCGGTCAGGAACCTAGAACGGGCTGGCGTCCCGCGCTCGGTCGCGATGAAGATGGTCGGCCACAAGACGGAGGCGATCTATCGCCGTTACGCGATCGTGAGCGAGGCTGACATTGCCGAGGGCGGGGCACGGCTGGCTGCCCTGCATGAGCGCACGAACGGGGCGACGCCCACGGTCATCCCGCTCGCGAAGCGGGCCGCTCGGCAGGTGCGGTCATGACCCGCGTGCTGCTGCACGTGCCGAGTTTCCGCCGCCAGGTGGTCGTCTGCGTTTTCTGCGGCCACATCGTGCTCGACGTCCGGCGCTGGCTGGCCGAGGGGTGCCCGAAGGCGGGCAGCCCAGCGGGTCTGGGCGCCCGCTAGAGCGATGAGGACAACCGGAACGCAGTGCGGGACTGTCCTCGCGGCTCTGGGCGCCCGCTAGCGCGTCTCCCCTGCCCTCCAGGGGACGCTCAATTGGATTGGGCTGCTGCTCAGCCCGTGGAATCCAACTGACCCACTACCCGATCGCGAGATCGGTTTGCTTGCGGCGTACCCCAGTGGTTTAC
>JBOHPM010000283.1:0-4870 GCA_050731715.1 Candidatus Rokuibacteriota bacterium | reverse complement strand
GTGCTCGAATCCCAGAAGTCGTGGGCCCAGCGCGTGGTCCCCTATCGCCGCTGCTGCCATCCGCCCTACGACCTGGCCGCCGACTACTATTGGAAGGGCGTGAACCCGTACAAGATCCTCAAGTAGCCATGGCCGCCAGGCGGATGATCGCTCGCGGCGCTCGGGCGGGGGCCATCGTGGTCGTGCGGCTGGCCTACGGCGACGACCTCCTGGACACCCTGCACGAGATCTGCCGCCGCGAGCGCATCCGCAACGGCGTCATCCTCACCGGCTTCGGCAGCCTCACCGAGCTGTCGGTGACCGGGGTGATCGGCCCGCAGTTCCCACCCCGCCGCTTCTACAATCGCCGCCGGCCCCGCGGGGTGGAGATCATCGCCATGAGCGGCGTCATCGCCGACTACCACGTCCACTGTCACATCGTCCTGTGCGACCGCCGCGGCGCCTTCGGGGGTCACCTCGAGCGCGGCTGCCGGATCCTGTCGCTGGCCGAGATCGCCCTGATGCGGGTGGACGGGGTGAAGCTGGCGCGCCGGGTGGACGCGACGACGGGCCAGACCCTGCTGCAGGCGGTGCGCGGCTACACTTCGGCCAACGGTCAGCGCGATCGGGACATCAGCCTGCACGCGGTGACCAAACGGCTGGCCCGCGCAGGACGTTAGCCTCCTCGGTGACCGACGTGCCGGTGGCGGCGATGCGACGGAGGATCCGCTCGAACGCCGCTGGCCAGACGTCGGTCATGGTGGCTGAGGCAGACGTCAGAACGAAGCGCGGGGCGGCAGCGGGCGGCCGGCCTGGTCGATGCTGAGCTCGCCGTCGGGGCGGTACTGCGCCAGCTCTCGGCTGCTCATGCTGATCAGCCGGCGGCCATCCGGGAACTCGGCGATGACGAAGCCGCCCCAGACGTCGATGATGTCGATGCGACCGACGGCCGCCACCTCCTGGCGCTCCTGCGTCACCGCCATCCCGCAACCGCCGCCCAGGACGCCAGCCAGGATCAGGCTGACCGCGCTCGCGCGCCTCATCCTCGAGCCCCCGACGACGTGAGCACGCGATCGGTCTTGGCAGGTTCGTAGCGGCGGCGCCGGGCGATCGCCCCCAGCACCCGCCAGGATCCGCGCGTGGCCAGCAGCCAGTAGGTCTGCGAGCGGAAGATGCCCCAGAGCTTGGCCCGCAGCGAGGCGCGCGCGACGTCGACGGGGCGCGGGAAATGCGGGGCCAGGCCTTCGATGAGGCTCTGGGTGACGAAGCCGCCCACCCAGATCGTGAGCGCCAGCGACAGCGAGGGCAGCGCGAGCCCGAGCACGAGCAGGGTCGGCTGGTCCGCGAAGCGATAGGCCAGGTGCCAGCCCAGGAAGCCGACGGTCGGATAGACCACGGCCGCGATGGGCCACTCCAGCGCCTTGTTGCCCGCGTGGCGGATGAGCTGGGCCAGGTTGTAGGCGGTGGGCGCCGCGCGCCACGTCCGCCAGAGAAAGCCCACGTCGTCCAGCACCCCCTGGTACCAGCGGGCGTTCTGCCGCACGATCTTCTCGGTCGTCTCGGGCAGATCGGTGAGCTCGAGCAGAGGCAGCGGCGTGAGGACCACGCCCCGCGCCCCCAGCGCGTAGCCGAGCGTGGAATCCTCCGTGGCTCCCGAGGTAGGAAAGCCGCCCACGGCCTGGAGCAGATCCAGGCGCACGAACTGGTTGTGCCCCAGGCAGATCTGCGAGCGGCGGAACGCCAGCTCGAAGAGCGGGCGCAGCAGCCGGGCCAGGCCCGGGGCCCGCGCGGCCAGGGCCGCGAACCGCGCCACGCGGCGGCCCTCGTTGATGAGCCGCGCGATCGAGACGCGGATGAAGATCGACGACTGCTGGATCGCGCACACCCGGGCCCGCTGGTCGAGCTCGGCGAAGTTGGCCAGGGACAGAGTGACGCCCTGATAGGCGAGACGGCCCCCGTCCGAGGCCACCTCCGCGGCGATCCAGCGGTAGATGTCGGGGTCCGGAATGGAGTCGGCGTCGCTCACGCCCACGTAGATCCGGCGCGGATCGTACGAGCCGTTGACCAGCGCGGCCAGGAACGCCGGGCGCAGGGCCCAGTTGAGCTGATCGGCCTTGCGGCGCGCCCCGGCCATGGCGATGACCGAGAGCATCTTTTGCTGGTAGGGCGGCAGCTCGGCCCGCAGGCGACGCACCAGGTCGGCCGTGGGCGCCTCCATGCCCGGGTTGGGCGACCGCTCCTCGTCCTCCCTGGTCACCACCACGACGTGCAGCTTGCCGTGCGGGTAGGGCGAGCCCAGCAGGGCCCGCAGCGTGGTGGCGATGCGCGGCTCCTCCCACGCCGGGACGAGGTGGACGAAGACGGGGACCGCCGGCGTCCGCTCCAGGGTCGCCTCGTCGGGCAATCCGCTCCGCTGGGCATAGCTTTTCTGTACCCAACGGCATGTGCCGACCATGCCCTTCCAGTCGAGCAGCAGCTTGACCACGGCCCGGCCGTTGATGAACGTACATAGGCCGAAGAGGGTCGCCCAGAACCAGTCCATCGCGAACCGAAAGGTTACTTCGGCTTCGGTGGGAACTTCAAGACGCTCTCGCCCTCGCGCACGAAGCCGTGCTCTTCGCGGGCGAGCTTCTCGATGTAGGCGGGATCGTTGCGCAGCCGGTCGATCGTGCGAGCCAGGGTCTGAGCCTGGGCCCGCAGCGTGGCGATCGCGCCCTCGGCGGCGACGATCTCGTGCTGGATCGCCCGGACCCCCAGCACCCCGCCGATGGTCCAGCTGGCGAGGACGACGAGGGCGACCGCGCCCACCCCCAGGCCGAGCAGTCGGCGGCGGCTCATCGGCCGACCCGGTGGTAGAGGCTGCGCCCGGGGAAGGAGGCGGCGTGGCCGAGCTCCTCCTCGATGCGCAGGAGCTGGTTGTACTTGGCGGTCCGCTCGCCGCGCGCCACCGAGCCGGTCTTGACCTGCCCGGCATTGGCGGCCACGGCCAGGTCGGCGACGAAGGTGTCCTCGGTCTCGCCGGAGCGGTGCGAGATGATCGTGCCGTAGCCGGCCCGCTTGCTGAGCTCGATGGCCTGCATGGTCTCGGTCAGGGTGCCGACCTGGTTCACCTTGATCAGCACGGCGTTGGCGATCCCGTTCTTGATGCCCTGCTGGATGATGGCGGGATTGGTGACGAACAGGTCGTCGCCCACCAGCTGCACGCGCGCCCCCAGGCGCCGGGTGAGGGTGCCCCAGCCGCCCCAGTCGTCCTCACCCAGGCCATCCTCGATGGAGACGATGGGATAGCGCTCGCAGAGGGCCTCGTACATGGCGATCATCTCCTCGCTGCTGCGCACGGCCTGCTCGCGGCTCAGCCGGTAGCGGCCACCGGCCTCCGCGAACTCGCTGGCCGCCACGTCGAGGGCGATGAGGACGTCCTCGCCCGGTCGGTACCCGGCGCGCTCGATCGCCTGCACGAAGAAGTCCAGGGCCGCGGTGTTGGAGCCCAGCGCCGGGGCGAAGCCACCCTCGTCCCCCACGCCGGTCGAGAGGCCCTTGTCCTTGAGGAGGTCTCGGAGGGCGTGGAAGCACTCGACGCCCATGCGCAACGCCGTGGAGAAATTCTCGGCCCCGGCCGGCACCAGCATGAATTCCTGGATGTCGATCCCGTTGTCGGCGTGGGCGCCCCCGTTGAGCACGTTGAGCAGGGGCACCGGCAGCAGGCGCGCGCCCGGCCCGCCCAGATAGGCGTAGAGCGGCAGGCCCACGTCGTCGGCCGCGGCGCGGGCCACGGCCAGGGACACCCCCAGAATGGCGTTGGCGCCCAGGGAGGACTTGTTCGGCGTGCCGTCCAGCTCCAGCAGGGCCTGGTCGATCTTGACCTGCTCGGTCACCTCCATGCCGTCGATCTCGGGCGCGATGGTCTCCTCGACGTTCCGGACCGCCTGCTGCACGCCCTTGCCCCGGTAGCGCTGGCCGTCGCCGTCCCGCAGCTCCAGGGCCTCGCGCTTGCCGGTGGAGGCGCCCGAGGGGACAGCGGCCCGACCCCAGGCGCCGGACTCCAGCTGCACCTCGACCTCGAGGGTGGGAACGCCGCGGGAGTCGAGGATCTCGCGCCCGAAGACACCGCTGATGACCGACACTCAGGATCTCCTCTCGAACACGAAGTCGGCGAGCACGGCGATGGGCTCGGCCCGCGGGCCGAGCGGTGTCAGCGCAGCCTTGGTCTCCTCGATCAAGGCCTGGGCCCGGCGCCGAGAGGCGTCGAGCCCGTGGAGGGCCGGATAGGTGGCCTTGCCCTTGCGCAGATCGCTGCCCGCCGTCTTGCCCAGCTCCGCCAGACTGCCTTCGACGTCGAGAATATCATCGACGATCTGGAAGGCCAGGCCCAGGCTCCCGCCGGCCCGGCCGATGGCCTCGAGGTGATCCGGATGGGCCCCGGCCAGCATCGCCCCCACCCGCAGCGAGGCGCGGATGAGCGCGGCCGTCTTGTGGAGGTGGATGTAGTCGAGCGTCGCCGCGGTGACCGTCCGGCCCTCCGACTCGATGTCCACCACTTGCCCACCCACCATCCCGGTCGTCCCGGCGGCGGTGGTGATCTCGGCCAGCACGTCGCAGATCACCCGGGCGTCGCGCACGCGGGTCACGTTGTCGGCGACGAGCTTGAAGGCCAGCGTGAGCAGCGCGTCGCCGGCCAGGATGGCCATGGCCTCGCCGAAGACCTTGTGGCTGGTCGGGCGCCCTCGGCGATAGTCGTCGTCGTCCATCGCCGGCAAGTCGTCGTGGATCAGCGAGTAGGTGTGGATCATCTCGAGCGCGCACGCCGTGGGCAGGACGGTCTCGGCGTGGCCGCCCACGGCCTCGGCCCCGGCGATGGCCAGGATGGGTCGCAGGCGCTTGCCACCGGCCA
>JBOHPM010000282.1:0-4874 GCA_050731715.1 Candidatus Rokuibacteriota bacterium | reverse complement strand
AGGCGTGAACCCGGCCGAACTCAGGCCAGGTGACCAGGTCCGGGTGCGCTACATGGAGCACGCCGGCCGGAGCGTCGCTCAGGACATCGCGGTGACCACAGCCGTCAAGGCCAGGGCGGCGCCGCCATCATCTGGCAAGAAGTGAGTCATTGTAGGGAGATCGAGCTTATCGGCCTCCCTCCGGGCTTCGCTCTTCCGCGATCGCTCTCATCCAGGCATTGCGATCCGTCAGCTCGACGGACTCCGACTCCCCGGGGCGCACGCTCAGGGTGCGAAGCCAGATCGTGACCGCGTAGTAGCCGCTCAGGTGCGAGCGTGACCCGAAGCTCTCGCGTTCCCGCCGGGATGGGGCCGTGCCCAGCTTCGGCACGAACACGGCCCGCTGCGCGATCAACACCCAGGCTCCGGCCGGTATCCGCTCGAGGACGAAGGCCCCGTCCGGCTCCACGGCGGTGAAGCGAACCAGGTCGGCGGTACCCGCCTCGGCCAGAGCGCGCTCAAAGTTCTGCCGGGCCCGGGCCACCGCGCGAGCGGACGAGCGAAAGGCATCGGGCTCCTGCCTCGCCTGCGTGCGAATGCGGTCGAGCTCGACCAGAAGGGCGCTCGAACGGGGGACGAGGGTCACGCCGACATCGGGGAGGGAGGGCGGAGGCTCGCCGGGTCGCTGCGGGTCGCCCACGGCGCGGCCGGCAACTACCCCCACGGCGCCGGCCGCCGCCGCCTTGCGGTAATCTTCGGTCGGCACGTCGAGCGCCGGCAACGCCCCGGAGCCTCCCGCGAGCAGCAAGAGCCCGAGGAGCGCGACCGTCAGCGGGCCTCCAGCGGCCGGGTCCGCCAGCGGTTGTGTATCCACAGCCATTGCTCGGGCGCCTCCCGGATAGCGGCCTCGATCACCTCCGTGCAGCGTCCCGTCAGCGCCGCCACCGCTGCCTCGCGATCGCCCCCTTCGGGGACATCGAGCGGAGCCCGGACGATGACGCGGTGGCGTCCGTCCCGCTCACGCCGCGCGAAGATCGGCACGACGGGAGCACCGGTGCGAAGCGCGAGCAGGGCCACGGCTCGGGACGTGCTGGCCGGACGGCCGAAAAACGGGACGAAGACACCTTCGGAGCGGGCCGCGTTCTGGTCCAGGAGGATACCGACCATGCTGCCCCGCGTCAGCGCAGCCAGAATCGGGCGCAGAGCCTTCCGCTTGTTGATCAGCTCGACGCCGGTGCGCAAGCGCAGACGCTCGGCGAGGGGATTGAGCCAGCCGGCGTCCAACGGCCGGACCACGACGGCCAGTGGGTATGGAGTCATCCGGTGCGCCACGCTCAGCACCTCCCAGTTCCCCAGGTGGGCGGTCAGAGCCAGGACGCGGCCGTGCGCCGTCATGGCCCGGTCGAGATGCTCCCGACCCTCCACTGTGATCCGGACCAGGAAGTCGTCCAGCGGGCGGCTGAGAATCGCGCAGAGCTCGACGAAGACGAGCCCCAGGTGTTGGCAGGAGCGCCGGCAGAGAGATCGGCGGTCCGCCTCGGTCATCTCCGGAAAGGCCTGGGCCAGATTCGCCAGGGCGATTCGCCGACGGCCCCGGAGCAGGAGATAGGCGAGGTCGCCCATCCGCCTGCCGAGCCAGCTCGCCACGCCCCAGGGCGCCCGCCCCAGAGCGGCGGCGAGCAGCGTCAAGGCGCTGGCGACCGCTTTCTCCGCTCGCGGACGATCTCGACCACGATCGGGATCACCGAGAGCACGATCACGATCGCCACCACGACGTGGATGTATCGATCGAGGTCGGGGAGGACCTGACCCAGCAGGTAGCCGGCCCACGTCATGCTGACCACCCATCCCACACCACCTGCGACATTGTAGAAGAGGAACTTCCGGTAGGCCATCTGCCCCACGCCAGCGACGACCGGGGCGAACGTCCGGATGATCGGCACGAAGCGCGCGATCACGATGGTCTTGGCCCCATGCCGGGCATAGAACTGTCGCGTGCGTTCGACGTGGCGAGGGTTGAAGACGAGGGAGCGCTCGCGGGTGAACAGCCGGGGCCCCAGGCGGGCCCCGATCGCATAGCCGACGCTGTCGCCCGCGATCGCCGCCGCGATCAGCAAGATGTTGAGCCACCAGATGTCGAGGCCGCCGGCGGCGGCCACCAGCCCGGCCGTGATCAGGAGCGAGTCGCCCGGCAAGAAGAAGCCCACCAGCAGACCCGTCTCGGTGAAGACGATCGCCACCAGCAGGACGTAGCCACCCCATCGGATGAGGTCGTCGAGCGCGTAGCGGCCACTGGCCAGATCGACGAGAAGCTCCAACGCCTAGTGGCGCGCCGTCTCGCGTAATTCGCTGGGCACGGCCGTGGGGCCAGCGCTCGCGCCCCCTCGGATGCGCATGCGGTAGAAGGAGCGCCACACGAAGACCAGGGCGGTGGCGAAAAAGCCCAGGGCCAGGACGTAGCTCAGCGTGGCGCCCCGCTCGGCCGTGATGGTGACGGCGAGCTCTACGGCCAGCAAGCCGAAGAGCGTCGTGAACTTGATGATGGGGTTCATGGCGACCGAGGAGGTGTCCTTGAAGGGATCGCCCACCGTGTCGCCGATCACGGTGGCCGCGTGCAGCGCCGTGCCCTTCTCCTTGAGCTCCACCTCGACGATCTTCTTGGCGTTGTCCCAGGCGCCGCCGGCGTTGGCCATGAACACCGCCTGATAGAGGCCGAAGAGCGCGATGGAGACGAGGTAGCCGATGAAGAAGTACGGCTCCAGGAAGGCGAAGGCCAGGGTGGCGAAGAAGACCGTGAGGAAGATGTTGAACATGCCCCGCTGGGCGTACTGGGTGCAGATCTCAACTACCCGCTTGCTGTCGGCGACCGAGGCCTTCGTGGCGCCCTCCAGGCGGATATTGGCCTTGATGTACTCCACCGCCCGATAGGCTCCCGTCGTCACGGCCTGGATCGAGGCGCCGGTGAACCAGTAGATCACGGCGCCCCCGGTGATCAGCCCCAGCAGGAACGGAGGATGGAGCAGCGAGAGCTTGTCCAGGTTCTGGGTGAGTCCGTGGGTCAGCACCACGATGATGGAGAAGATCATGGTGGTGGCGCCCACCACCGCGGTGCCGATGAGGACCGGCTTGGCGGTCGCCTTGAAGGTGTTGCCGGCCCCGTCATTCTCCTCGAGCATGTGCTTGGCCCGCTCGAAGTTCACCGCGAACCCGTGCTCGCGCCGCACGGCTTCGGCCACTCCCGGCGTCTGCTCGATGAGCGAGAGCTCGAAGACCGACTGGGCGTTGTCCGTCACCGGCCCGTACGAATCGACGGCGATGGTCACCGGCCCCATGCCCAGAAATCCGAAGGCCACCAGACCGAAGGCGAATACGGCCGGAGCCACCATGAGGGCCGCCAACCCCATCGTGCTCACCAGGAAGGCCATGCCCATCAACAGCACGATGACGATGCCGAGCCAGAAGGCGCTGAAGTTCCCCGCCACCAGCCCGGAGAGGATGCCGAGCGACGCCCCACCCTCCCGCGCGGACGTCACGACCTCGCGAGTGTGGCCCGAGTCCGTGGAGGTGAAGATCTTGACCAGCTCGGGGATGATGGCGCCCGCCAGCGTGCCGCAAGTGATCACCGTGGAGAGCTTCCACCACAGGGAGCCGTCGCCCAGGTCATGGATCAGCGCGTACGAGGCCACGTAGGTGAGCACCACCGAGACGACCGAGGTCAGCCACACCAACGACGTCAAGGGAGCCTCGAAGTTCATTCGCGTCGCCGAGGCGTACCGCCGGCGGGTGACCACCTCATTGAGGAGGTACGAAGCGCCGCTGGCGATGATCATCAACACGCGCATGACGAAGATCCACACCAGCAGCTGTACCTGGACGGTCGGCTCACGGACGGCCAGCAGGATGAAGGAGATGAGGGCCACGCCCGTCACCCCGTACGTCTCGAATCCGTCGGCTGTCGGCCCCACCGAGTCGCCGGCGTTGTCGCCCACGCAGTCGGCGATGACCCCGGGGTTGCGGGCATCGTCCTCCTTGATGTTGAAGACGATCTTCATGAGATCGGAGCCGATATCGGCGATCTTGGTGAAGATGCCGCCGGCGATCCGGAGGGCGGCGGCGCCCAGCGACTCACCGATGGCGAAGCCGATGAAGCAGGGGCCGGCGTAATCTCCGGGAATGAAGAGCAGAATGCACAGCATCAGGAACAGCTCCACACTGATGAGCAGCATTCCCACGCTCATCCCGGCCTTGAGCGGAATCGCGTACACGGGATACGGCTCGCCCCGCAGGCTGGCAAACGCCGTGCGCGAGTTGGCGAAGGTGTTGATGCGCATCCCGAACCAGGCCACGGCATAGCTGCCGCCGATCCCGATGAGGCTGAACAGCAGGATGATCGAGACCTTGACGGCCTCGAAGCCCAGGAGCACCCCGAAGTACAGGATGATGATGACGGCGATGAAGGCCTCGAGGATGAGAAGGAACCGGCCCTGCGTGATCAGATAGGTCTTGCAGGTCTCGTAAATGAGCTCGGAGATCTCCCGCATGGACGCGTGGACCGGCAGGCTTCGAAGCTGCCCGAAGATCACGAGTCCGAACAGCAGTCCCAGGACGCATACGGCCAGGCCGCTCATCAGCAGGCTGCGACCGTCGAAGGCGCCGAAGTGCACCTGATCGAGAGCGGGAATCTTGAGGTTAGCTTCGCCGCCGCCCGGATGGGCCGGACTCTGAGCCGCGACCGGCGCCACCAGCACCGCCAGCAGGCCGAGGGCAACGACGAGGGCCAGCGCGCCCGATGTGCGCGGGTGTCCCATTCGATTCATCAGTTCAGGGTCTCCCGCAGACAGCGCAGCGTATCGGAGGCAACCGCTGTTCGTCCGTTTCCACGTCTCGTCGAGGCC
>JBOHPM010000281.1:0-4880 GCA_050731715.1 Candidatus Rokuibacteriota bacterium | reverse complement strand
GTGGTGAGCGAGGGTTACCACGTCGCCTCCGGACGGCTGAACCGCTATGTGTTCCAGCCCGGCATCACCGACGTGCGGGCCCAGGTGACGGCGGTAGCCCCCTGGATCCTCAAGAACCTGGGCAAGAACGTCACGCTGATCTTTCCCGACTACGCCTTCGGCCACGACCACCGTGACTTCTTCAGCCGGGTGGCCACGGCCCAGGGCGGCACCGTCAAGGCCCTCGTGGCCATTCCGCCCACCGAGACCTCGTTCACCAAGTACTTCCCGCGCGTGCCCGCCGACACCGAGGTTCTCTACCACGTGATGGTGGGGCCCGGCGTGCTGACCTTCGTCAAGGAGATGGGTGAGCACTTCGGTCCCCGGCGGCCCCAGATCTTCGGGTTCGTGGACTCCCTGGAAGGGGTTGATCTCGGCGCCCCCGGGCTCGACTTCCTGGAGGGCACGTACTTCTGGGAGGCCTTTCCGCGCTACGCCGTCCCGACCACGCCGGCCCACGTGCGCACGTACCGCGAGCGGGTGGGTGTGAACGACAACGGCGCCAGCGTCAACGATCCCAAGGACGTCTCGACCTTCTCGCACATGTTCGGGTGCTGGGAGACGCTGTTCGTGATCAAGCGGGCCGTGGAGCAGAGCGGTTACAAGAAGCCGGGGCCCGCCGGCTACCGGGCCTTCGTGGAGGCGCTGGAATCCTTCTCGTCCTTCCCCGAGGGCCTGGAGCACCCGCAGGGGGCCAAGCGCTTCGTGGGCCGGCTGCACCAGGTGTTCGGCCACCAGATCATCTCCCGGGTCGAGAAGCGCCGGCTGAGCGTCGTGCACCGGACGGCGATCGAGGACTCGATGTACTCCCCCGAGGCCGACTACACCAAGCAGCCACTCTGAGCCTCGGCCCGCACCTGCTGCTGGCGCTCCTGGAGGGCACGGTCGGCGCGCTCGTGCTGGCGTTGACCGCGCTCGGCCTGTCCCTCGTGTTCGGGGTCATGCGCATCGTCAACGTGGCCCACGGCGAGTTCTTCATGCTGGGCGCCGTCGTGACCTGGTACGTCTCGACGGCGGCCGGGAGCTTTGTGGCCGGGCTGGTGGCCGCGCCCGTCGCGGTGGCCGCGGTGGCCGTCCTCGCCGATCGGGTGGTCCTGCGGCGCGTCGGCTACGAGCCGGAGAGCACGATCGTGGCGACCATCGGGCTGCTCTACATCCTCCAGCAGCTCGTGCTGACGACGTACGGGCCATACGCGCGTCCGGTCGAGGCCCCCATCTACTTCCGGATCGACTTCCCGTGGTTCGGCTATTCCGGCTACAAGCTCGTCGTCGCCGCAGTGGCCGGCCTGCTCCTGGTGGGCACGTGGGTCGCGCTCTCCCGCACGTCGCTCGGGCTCTACCTGCGCGCCACCCAGCAGGACCGGGAGATGGCCCAGGCCTTCGCGATACCGGTGGGCCGCATCTACACCCTCGCCTTCGGCGTGGGCGCCGGCCTCACCGCCGTGGCCGGCGCCCTCATCGTCCCCGTGCAGCAGGCCCACTACCTGATGGGGCTGGACGCCCTGCTCATGTCCTTCGTGGTCGTGATCCTGGGCGGTCTCGGCAGCCTCCGGGGCACCCTGGTGGCGGCCCTGCTCGTTGGCCTCAGCGACGGCGTCATCTCCGTCCTGTTCTCTCCCACGCTGGCCAAGATCGTGGCCACGCTGCTGGTCGCCCTCGTGCTGGCCGTCCGGGGGCGGGGCCTCTTCGGCGAGGAGCCAGCGTGACGCCAGACCGACGCGGCCTCGTGCTGGCCATCCACCTGGCTGTCGTGGCGCTCCTGGCCCTCCTGCAGTTCCTGCTCCCGCCGTTCCATCACGGGATGGTGGCGCGCGTCATGGTCCTGGGCGCCTATGCGACGGGCTACAACCTCCTCCTCGGTTACACGGGCCTGATGAGCCTGGGCCACGCGATGTTCTTCGCCGCCGGCATGTACGGCACGGGCCTCACCATCCAGCATCTGGGCCTGGGCGTGGCGGCGGCCTTCGTGGCCGGCGTTGTCGCGGGCCTCGTGGTTGCCGGCGCAGTCGGGCTCATCACGCTGCGGACGACAGGCCCCGCGTTCCTCATCGTGACCATGATGCTGGCCCAGGCCTTCTACCTGGCCACCCTCTACTTCAACGAGATCACGATGGGCGACCAGGGGTTCATCCTCGCCGGCCTACACGTGCGGCTGGGGGAATGGCGCCTGGCCCTCGCCGATCCTGCCGTCAAGTACAACGCGGCCCTCGTCGTGTTCGCCGCCTGCCTCCTCGGCAGCCTGGGCCTCGTGCGCTCGCCGATCGGCCGGGTGCTGGTCGCGCTGCGCGAGAACGAGGAGCGGACGCGCTTGCTCGGCTACAACACCGGCCGCTACCGTTTCGTCGCCATCGTGGTGTCCGGCGTGATGTCGGCGGTCGCGGGCGCCGCCTACACGCTGCTCTTCTCCTACGTGGGCTCCACCTTCGCCGGCATCCTCTACTCGATCTACCCGCTGCTGTGGACGTTGCTGGGCGGCGCGGGCACGACGCTGGGCCCGCTGATCGGCACCCTGCTCATGACCTATCTGGTGGACGTGGCGAGCGGGCTCACCACCGGGTACTTGATGGTGGTCGGCGCCGTGCTCGTCCTGACGGTCCTGTGGGCGCCAGCCGGCCTCGTCGGCGGGCTGCGGGCCCGCTGGGCGCGGTGGCTGCCGTGAGCCTGCTGCTCGAGACGCAGGCCGTGAGCAAGCGCTTCGGCGGCCTGGAGGCGGTGAGCAGCGTGGACTTTCAGCTCGATCCCGGCGAAGTGCGGGCGCTGATCGGGCCCAACGGCGCCGGCAAGACGACGCTGGTCGGTCTCATCAGCGGCCGGCTGGCCCCGACCAGTGGCCGGGTCCTGTTCCGCGGTCACGACATCACCCGGCGCCCAGCCTGGCACCGGGTGGGACTGGGCATCGTCTACACGTTCCAGCTCACCAGCATCTACCCGCGCCTCAGCGTCCACGACAACGTGGTCCTGGCCGCCCAGCGGCGACGGCTGCGCGGGTTGACCGACTGGCTCACGCTCGACCGGGCGGCGCTGGCCGACGACGCCGACGCCGCGCTGACGACGGTGGGACTGGCCACGGCCCACGACCAGCCGGCCGGGGCCCTGTCCTATGGCCACCAGCGCCTCCTGGAGATCGCCATGGCCCTGGCCCTTCGCCCGGAGCTGCTGATCCTCGACGAGCCCACCCAGGGGCTGGCGGCCGCCGAGATCGACGCCTTCATCGGGCTGGTCCGGCAAGTCGTCCGGGGGGCCACCGTGCTCCTCATCGAGCACAACATGGCTGTCGTCCTCGAGGTCGCGGACCTGGTCACCGTGATGGACAGCGGTCGCATCATCGCCGAGGGCACGCCGCGCCAGATCGAGGCGCATGCCGACGTGCAGCGCGCGTACCTGGGCCGATGACCCTTCGCCTCGATCGCGTCAACGCGTATTACGGCGGCGCCCACATCCTGAAAGACGTCTCGCTGGACCTGGCGAGCGGCGAGATCCTGGGTCTGCTGGGGCGGAACGGGGCGGGCAAGACGACCACGCTTCGCACGATCATGGGCCTGGTGCGCCTGGCCGCGGGTCGGATCACCCTGGACGGCGCGGACATCGGGCGGTTGCCGCCCCACGAGATTCCGCGGCGCGGCATCACCTACGTCCCGCAGGGCCGGCGGCTCTTCACGGAGCTCACGGTCGAGGAGAACCTCACGATCGGGCTCCTCGTCCGGGGCGGCGGCGCCGAGACCCTGGAACCGGTGCTGGACCTCTTTCCCGTGCTCCGCGAGCGCCGGAGCCAGCGCGCCGGCACCCTGTCCGGCGGCGAGCAGCAAATGCTGGCCACGGCGCGGGCGCTCTGTGCGCGGCCCGGCATCTTGCTCATGGACGAGCCCAGCGAGGGACTGATGCCGCCCCTGGTAGACCGGCTGCTCGAGACGGTCGCCGGGCTCAAGGCGCGGGGAGTCGGCGTCCTGCTCGTAGAGCAGAAGGTCGATGCCGTGCTGGGGATCGCCGACCGCGTGGCCCTGATCGAGAACGGTCGCATCGTCCGCCAGGCCACGCCGGCCGAGCTTGCCGCCGACCCCGAGCTTCTCCTGAGGCACGTCGGAGTCAAACGGTAGCGACGCCGGGTACGTACCTCAGGGGGAATTGCTTCGCTGCCGCCAGCATTCGATAATGGCAAGCCAAGCTCGCGCGGGAGGGCGGACATGGGACCCATCGAGAGGCGAGCGTTCGTCGGCGTCATGCTGGGCGCGGTACTGGCGGTATCCCCGGTCGTCAACGATCCCAGGCCGGCCCTTGCGGTGGAAGTGGGTCAGGCCGCGCCCAACTTCACCCTGGCCAGCACCACGGGAGGCGATATCTCCCTCAGCGACTTTCGGGGCAAGAAGTGGGTCCTCCTCGAGTTCTACGGCGCCGACTTCGCCCCGACCTGAGCGGCGAACCTGTCGGCCAGGAAGGCCGACTACAAGCGCTTCGAAGACCTGGGGATCCAGAACCTCGCCGCCAGCGCCAACCTGACCTTCTCGCAGCAGACGTTTGCCGAATCCCTGAAGCTGCCGTTTCCGCTGCTCAGCGATTTTCCCGAGCGGAAGGTCATGCGCAGCTATGGCGTCCTCAATGAGAAGACGATGAACGCGAACAGATCCTTTTTCCTGATCGATCCCCAGGGCATGCTCCGCAAGAAGTGGATCATCGAGAACCCGGGGACGACGGTCGTGTACAGCGACACCCTGCTCCGGGACATCCGGGAAATCATGGGAAAGCGCTGACGATGACGGTGCGCCACCCCGCCCCGCCGGGAGGCGAGCGGAGGTCCCGGCTCGTCGACCGGTGGCTGGCGGGCGGGTTGCTCGTGGTCGCCATGG
>JBOHPM010000280.1:0-4894 GCA_050731715.1 Candidatus Rokuibacteriota bacterium | reverse complement strand
CGGCCGGCGTTGCGCCCGAGCACATCAAGACCCTGGACGACGTGACGCGGCTGCCCTTCACGACCAAGGACGAGCTCAAGCAGGACCAGGCCGAGCACCCCCTGTGGGGCACCCTGCTGGCGGTGGAGTTCGCGAAGTGTGTGCGCGTGCACATGACCTCGGCCACGACGGGCCGGCCGCTCGCGTTCCTCGATACCCGGGAGGACTGGTACGGCTTCTACCACTCCTATGCGCGCTCGCTCTGGGCGTTCGGGATCCGGCCGTCCGACATGGTCATGGCGGCCTTCTCCTACGGTCCGTGGATCGGCTACTGGTCAGGGTTCTATGCCGCCCAGGACCTCGGGTGCCTGGTCTTTCCCGCCGGGGGGCTCTCCACCGATCAGCGGATCGACGCGCTGCTGACGTACCCCATCACCGTGCTCGGCTGCACACCGTCCTACGCCCTGTTCCTCGCCGAGCAGGCTCAGAAGAAGGGGATCGACCTCGCCCGTCAGGCAAAGATCCGCATCACCTGGCACACCGGCGAGCCGGGTGCCTCGATCCCGGCCACCCGGGCCCGTATCGAGGCTGCCTTCGGAGCCCAGGCCTTCGACCTGCCCGGGCTCACCGAGATCGCGGCCTGGGGCTTCGAGTGCGATGCCCGGGCCGGCCTCACCCACGTCCACGAGGACTACTGCTACCCCGAGGTGCTCGACGAGCACGATCGACCGGTCCAGCCAGGCGAGCGCGGCGAGCTCGTGCTCACCAGCCTGTACCGCAAGGCCATGCCCCTGCTGCGCTACCGGACGCGCGACATCGTGCAGCTGGCCGATCGGCCCTGTCCGTGTGGCCGGACGCTGGTGGCGTTCGAGGGTGGTGTGCTGGCCCGGTTGGACGACATGAAGAAGGTGCGGGGGATCATCGTCTATCCCCGCCGGGTCGAGGAGATCGTACGGGGGCAGCGCGGCGTCGACGAGTTCCAGATCGTCTTCCGGCGCACCGAGGGCCTCGACGAGATCCTGGTTCGCATCGACCCGGCCCCGGCGTTGGGACCCGGCGAGCGGGAGGGCCTGCAGGCCGCGCTGCGCGACGAGCTGCGCGTCGGGCTCGGTATCCGCGTGAGCGTGGAGCTGACCGAGCCCGGCGGGTTGCCGCGCTGGGACCACAAGGCCCGGCGGGTCCGGGACGAGCGCAGCGAGGTGCCCTTCTAGGGGGTCGGGGGCTTCTGCTCCTCTGGGGGTGGTTGGATGAGCTTGTTGAGAAACTCGCTCAGCGTGGTATAGGTGGAGGCGGTCTTCCCCCGGAGAAGATCCGCGACGGCACTGCCCAGGGCGAGCCGGGCCGCATCCTCGAGAAACACGGGGTCCTGCGAGAACGATTCACCGGACACGATGGCTTCCGCGACCGAGGACCAGATCGGTTCGCCGGTGTGGCTATCCCAGAGCTGCAGAGAGAGCCGGAGCACGCTCGAACGCGTCTGCACGATCCGCAAGTCGATCGGTGTCCACCGATTCGTCATGGTCTGCGTGAAGGCCCCCAGACGGGGCTGAAAGACGTAGCGCGCTCCGATGGCGGCACCGAGTTTCTGGAGGGAGGCCGCCTCGAGCATGTTGGTGTGCTCGAAGTCCGTCCGCATGCGGAGGTACTCCGCAGCCAAGCCCCCGGTGTTGATCCGGGTCGCCGTGTGCTGGGGGGAGACAACCTTGATCTTCGGGGCCACCGCCGCCAGGATGTCCGCCAGATAGGAAGCCAGGCCGAGCTCGTTCCCGCGGAGACCGCCCGGCGCCTGCGCTTCGAAGATGGCGACGGGCTCGTCCTCGAGCACCGCGGGATGGAATGATCCCGAGGGCGGCGTGGAATGGGTTCGGACCGTCCAGGCGTAGATGGACGGGGAGCACGCGGTCGCCGCGGCGACCAGCACAAGGACCAGGCCCGTGGAGCGCAGGGATCTGAGACGCGCGCTGGAGTGGCTGATGAGCGTGTCGCTCCCCTCCGGCATACTACACGGTGACGTGGCCGCCGAGGAATCGGCCAGCTCATGATCGGCGCACCGCTCCGGCGGCGCGAGGACGCCCGCTTTCTCACCGGCCAGGGCCAGTACGTCGCCGATTTGGCCCCGACCGGTGTGCTCCACGCGGCCTTCCTCCGAAGTGCTCACGCCCATGCTGCGATCACGCGGGTGGACGTCTCGCGGGCCCTGGCCGCCCCGGGTGTGGCCGCCTGCTTCACGGCGGCCGACCTGGCTGGCCGCGTTCGGCCGCTGGTCGCGCCGTCACGGATGAGGACCTACCGGCCCACCCGGTTCCCGGTGCTCGCCGAGGGCAGGGCCCGCCACGTGGGCGAGGCGGTGGCTGTCGTCGTGGCCGACAGCCGCTACGCGGCCGAGGATGCCGTGGACCTGATCGAGGCGGAGTACGCCCCGTTACCGGTGGTCGCCGATCTGGAGGAGGCGCTGGGAGCGTCGGCGCCGCTCGTGCATCCGGCGGCGACCACCAATGCCCTGCTGTCCCGCACGTTCAGCCAGGGCGACGCGGCGGAGGCCCTCGCCGGCGCCGCCTGCGTGGTCGGTGACCGCTTTCGCTTCCATCGCCACGCGGGCGTGGCCATTGAGAATCGCGCCTGTCTGGCCGAGCACCGCCCGACGGAGCGCCTGCTGACGCTGTGGACCTCTACGCAGGTGCCGGGGATCGTCCGTGACGCGCTGGCCGAGGTCCTCGACTGGCCAGCTCAGCGCATCCGGGTCGTGGCGCCCGACGTCGGGGGCGGCTTCGGCGTCAAGACCGTGGTCTACCCGGAGGAGATCGTGGTGTGTGCGCTGGCCATGGCCCTGGGCCGGCCGGTCAAATGGGTGGGCGATCGCCGCGAAGATCTGCTGACCACCACCCAGGCCTGGGACGAGATCATCGACGCCGAGCTGGGCGTGAACGCCGACGGCACCATCTGCGGACTTCGCGCGCGCGTGCTCGCCGATGTCGGCGCGTACTCCGTCTACCCGTGGACGGCCAGCATCGAAGTGATCCAGGTCGTCTCCTTCCTGCCCGGGCCCTACCGCGTGCCCCATTACCACGCCGAGGCCCTCGGCGTGGCCACCAACAAGGCGCCGATGGGGCCGTATCGTGGCGTGGGCCGCCCGGTGTCGGTGTTCGTCATGGAGGCCCTGCTCGACCGGACCGCGCGCCGCCTGGGCCTGGACCCGGCAGAGATTCGCCGCCGTAATCTCATCCGTCCCGAGGAGCTGCCCTACCGCTCGCCCTCGGGCATCGTCTGGGACAGCGGGGCGTTTCACGAATCCCTGGCCCGCGCGCACGACGTCGCCGGCTACGAGGGCCTCCGAGCCGAGCAGGACCGGGCTCGCGCCGCCGGCCGCCACCTCGGGATCGGCCTGGCCTCCTACGTCGAGCTGACCGGTGTGGGATCGGCCATCCCGGTCTCGCCCGGGGCCGACATCGCCACCGGCACCGAAGGCGCCACGCTCCGCGTCGATCCCGGCGGCGGCGTCACCGCGATCTTCGGCCTGGCCTGCCACGGGCAGGGGCACGAGACCGCGCTGGCCCAGGTGGTGGCCGCCGAGCTGGGGGTGCGCGTGGACGACGTGCGCGTCGTTCACGGCGATACCGCGCTGAGCCCGCACGGCACGGGCACCTATGCGAGCCGCAGCGCGGTGCTCGGCGGCGGCGCGGCTATCCTGGCGGCCCGGGCTCTACGCGACAAGGCGCTCACCATCGCCGCTCATCAGCTCGAAGTGGCGGCCGGCGACCTGGAGCTTGCCGAAGGCGTGCTGAGCGTACGGGGCGTGCCCGACCGGGCGGTGTCCCTGGCCCAGGTCGCCGCGGCCGCCTACGCCGGAGGCAAGCGCCTGCCGCGAGGGATGGAGCCGGGGCTCGAGGCCACGCGCTTCTACGATCCATACTTCGGGACAGCCTCGAGCGCCACGCACCTCGCGCTGGTCGAGGTGGATCTGGCCACCTGCGCCGTCAGCGTGCTCCGTTACCTGGTGGTGGAGGACTGCGGCCGCATCATCAACCCCCTGATCGTGGAGGGGCAGGCCGTCGGCGGCGTGGTGCAGGGTATCGGCGCCGCGCTGCTCGAGGAGCTCGTGTACGCCGAGGACGGGCAGCTCCTCACCGGCAGTCTCATGGATTATCTGATTCCGACCGCCGCCGAGGCACCACCGGTGGAGGTGCTGCACGTGGAGATCCCGTCGCCGACGACGCTGGGCGGCTTCAAGGGCGTGGGGGAGGGAGGGACGATCGGAGCCCCGGCTGCCATCGCCAACGCGGTGGCCGACGCCCTGGCGCCGCTGGACGTCGTCATCACCGAGCTGCCCGTCACCAACGAACGCCTCTTCCGGCTCCTGGCTAGCGCGAGGAGATCGATCGCGCCGCGACCGACCTGATCGCCGCCGCGGCCCGCCCCTCTACGACCGTCACCGCCTCTTCCAGGCTTTCCCACGCCGCCGTGGTGAACCAGGTCCCGGCCGGCGAGCGCTCGAAGCGAACGGCAGCCTCGATCTGAGCGCTGCCCAGACCGCGGTAGGCGAAGAGCGTGGCGGTCACCAGCCAGAAGCGCGTCCGCTCCTCGGCGCGGGTGCTGCCGTCCTCCCCCTCGTCGTCGGTGGCAGAACGCGTGGCCAGCGGGATCACCGCCCGGCGCATGGCCTGGCGCAGGGCGCGCTCCAGCGCGAGGTGGCGATCGGCGCCGCGTCCGGAACGCTCCAGCTGCTGGATGAGGCTCAGATGCGGGAGCTTGGGGCTCGTTTCCGCGAGGCTGGCCACGAACTGGCGGTATCGGCGGTGGTTTGCGGGTTTGGCCACCTCGAGCTCGGCTTCTCTGATCCTCAGGTGCTCGGGCGAGCGCAGCCAGGCCAGCACCGCCGGCAGGTGCTCGGTCTCGAGTCGGCGGGCCAGGGCGGCGG
>JBOHPM010000279.1:0-4903 GCA_050731715.1 Candidatus Rokuibacteriota bacterium | reverse complement strand
GCTGATGCGCTGGGCCGTCGCGCTCTGCGCGTGTGATGTGACGTTACCGATCGATCCCGTGGCTCTTCGGCAGGCGCTCCACCTCGACGCGGTCCCGGAATGCTTCGACCGCTTGCCGCACGAGGAGCGTCCCCGGTTCACGGAATGGCTGGGACGCGAGCGCCCGGACCGCGTCGTCGTCGGCTGCTGCGCTCCAGCCGAGCTCGTGCGCGAGGCGGCCGGTACCGCGGGCCTATCGCCGACCGCGGTGGACGTCGTGAATTTACGGGAGGGCTGCTTCTGGGTGCATCCCGATCCAACGACCGCCAACGCGAAGGCCGCGCGTCTGCTCCGGGCGGCCATGCGGACGGTTTCGACGGTTCCGCCGGCGAGCGCGATCCCCGTCACGGTGGGACCGACCGTGCTGATCGCCGGCCACTCGCGCGAAGGTGTCGCTCTCGCCCGGCGCCTGGAGACCCACGCTCAGCCCGTGCTCACCCGAGGCCGCGTGGTGAAGGTCGACGGCGCCCTCGGGGCGTTCCGCGTGACGGTGGAGCACCAGCAGCCTGTCGGCGAGCAAGAGGTGATTACCGCCGGCCAGGTGGTGGTGTTCGATGGGGACGGTGACGGCGTCCCCGATCGCCGGCCCACGCGCACGGGCTACCATCGGGTGGCCGAGCCCTCGGCGGCGGAGCTCGACGCGCTGAGCCTCAGAATCGTCGACTTCATCGGCGACTTCCAGAAGCCGGTCTACGTCCGCTACGACCCGCTCACCTGTGCCGGTGGCGCGTCTGGCCACCAGGCGTGCGGGCGATGCGTGACCGCGTGCCCCTACGATGCCGTCAGCCGCAAGCCTGACGAGCCACTGCGCGTGGCGGTCGACCACGCGGCCTGCGAGGGGTGCGGCGCCTGCGTGGCCGTCTGCCCCACCTCCTCGCTGACCTTCACCGATCCGCCGACGGCGCTGCTGGACGCGCGCCTGCGCGCGCTGCTGGCGCCGGTGCAGGACGCGCCGTCGGCGCCGCTGGTCGTGGCCTATCACTGCCCCGAGGAGGGTGCCGCCGCGTTCGCGGACGCCGGGCGAGCTCGGCGGCCCTATCCGCCCACGGTCCTGCCCGTGCCGATGGCGTGCCTGCGGCACGTCTCGGAGGCCGACATCCTGTCGGCCTTCCGGTATGGCGCGGCGGGCGTCGGGCTCATCGGATGCGAGGCGTGCCCCCATGGCGAGCGTCAGGCACTGCTCGACCGGCTCGCCGTCGTGAGGACCGTGCTGGATGCCTTCGGGCTCGGGGGCGACCGGGTCCACGTGGTCACGGGCCCGCCGATCGAGGCGATGGCCACGCTCGAGCGGTTCACGGCCGCCCTGTCGCCCTCGCCCGTGCGTTGGGAGAGGGACGGCGCTATCCCCGCCCGTGGCCGCGACGCGATCGCCGAAGCATTCCGGACCATGATCGCGACCACCGGGCGCGAGCCGGGTCGCACCGCGGTCTCTGGCGATGCGCCCTTCGCGATCCCCGATGTGCGTGCCAGCGGATGCACGATGTGCCGGGCCTGCGTCAACGTGTGCCCCCCGCACGCCTTTCGCTTCGACGAGGCTCGCCAGGCGCTGGAGCTCAAGACGATCGCGTGCGTGAACTGTGGCCTGTGCGCCCGAGCCTGCCCGGAATCGGTCATCACCCTCCGCAGTGAGGTGGCCCTGGACCGGGCGGCGCTGGACTACGCCACCGTGGTGCGCGACGACACGCTGGCGTGCACGAAGTGCGGGGTTGCCTTCGGCAGCCGACGCGCCATCGAGGTGATCGAGTCCAAGCTGTTCGGCATGGCGAGCCTGCTCGACACCTTCGCCGGTAGTCGGCGGGACCTGCTGCGCATGTGCCCGAACTGTCGGGCCGTGGCGGCCGTGGCCGCCATGCAGCAAGGCTGGGAGCCCTGAGCCGATGACCGAGAAGCCGCGGCGCCGGCGCGCCCGGCGCGACGATCGCGTCGAGGGCCAAAGCCTGATCGACGTCGCCCGCGAGGCCTTCATCCGGCACCTGGCGCTGGATCGCTGGCGCGACCTGGTCGAGCTGCGCGAGACCTCGGGTCTGCCCCTGCCGGAGGCGCTCGACGAGGCCGGGTGCTTCGCTCATCGCTGGCCCTATCATGCTCTCTGGCGACGGCGCTGGCAGAACGAGGTCGTGCCGTTCGGTGCCGACCCGGGCGAGCCCGGCGCCCTTTTCGCTGCGATCGAGCGCGCCACAGCCGGGGCGCTGGACGACGAGGAGGCCGATCGGCGGGCCCGCGGGGACCGGCCGCTCGCCGAAGACCAGGGCTTCCGGGCCTTCCTGGACGGCGCCTATGGCAAGCTCCACCGGGAGGCCGCCGGAGGCCTGGAGCCGGCCTGATGCTGGGCGACCGGGAGCTGCAAGAGTTCCGAGAGGACTATTACGGCCTGTTCGTCTCCCTCCTCTGGCGGGAGCCACCAGAAGGCCTGGTAACCGGCTTGAGCCGAGGCCTCCAGCAGCGCATCGATGCCGCCCAGGGGGAAGCCCCGGACATAGCCGCGGGCTGGCGTGGCGTTCAGGCCTTCCTGGGGCTCGTCCCCGCCGACCAGGTCGGCGAGGCCGTCAGGGAGGAATACACCCGGCTCTTCCTGGGTCCCCCGCATCCGCTGCTCAACCTCTACGAGTCCTTTTACCTGACCGGGCACGTCCTGGATCGGCCGCTTGCCGTGCTGAGGGGGGATCTCAAGACGCTGGGGATCGCCAAGGACCCTGCGTACGCCGAGCCAGAGGACTTCCTGGCCTTCGAGCTCGATATCATGCGCCGGCTCATCCGGCGCCAGGCCGATGCCCCCGACCCCGATGGGGAAACCCGCTGGATCAACGCCCAGGCGACATTTCTCAAACGTCACCTCCTCGTCTGGGCGCCGACGGCGGCCGGTGACCTGGCCGAGGCCAGATCAGGGGTGTTCTACCGGGCCCTGGGTCTGCTGCTCGGAGGGTTCCTGGACTTCGAGCGGCGCCTGTTCCAGGGCTGGGACCTCGAGCCGATCGCGACGATCGACGAGGCCCGGCAGAGCTATGCCGGCACGGGGGTCTGGCGTGGACCACGGATGGACGTGTTTGGAGGGGGGAGCCCGCAAGGCGCTTGACAAAGAAGCCCGCCCGCAGTACCTAATGCCAAGGCCGGGTGGTCAGTCCAGATTGTCAAGATCAGGGCGGGCACTGGCCATATCGAGGTTGAGCGTTCCTCATGCTCCGCAGCCGCGCCTCGGGCAACCCGTCGGCGCGAGAGGGGGTGGCGAGCGTGGTAGGCCAAATTCTGAAACTCGACCCCGCGCAACACTCCGCCGTCATCGCGCTCGAGGACGGTCGCGAAGTCAGCGTCACGTTCCCTGCACACGCCAACATCGAGGTCGTCGAGCCCTGCACGCTGGGCACGATGGGCGGGACGCTGGAGGATCTCAAGGTCGGGTATTGGGTCGAAGCTGAGCTCCACGAAGAGGGCGAGCACGCCTGCTCGTGCAGCTCGCTAGTTTCCCTCAGCTAGGAGGGACGGACATGAGCGAGCGCAAGAAGCCTGCCGGGCGTCGGAGATTCCTGTTCGGTCTGCTGACCGGCGCGGGAGCCGTGGCCGCGCTCTCCAGCGCCAGCCAAACCGCCACGGCGAAGACGGAGGCCACTGCTGCGCCGACCGGGCAGCAGCCGATCCTCTACCGTCGGACGGAAGAGAGCGAACGCTATTACCGGACCCTCTACCGGTAAGGAGGACGAGGAATGAAGCTCACGCGAGTCAGCGGGAACGGGACACTCAGCCCCGCCGGGCTCCACGGCATCACTCCCGTCGTCAGCCGGAGGGGCTTCCTCAAGGCCGCGAGCATCAGCGGCGCCGGGCTCGCGCTGGCCCCGTCGATCGCGCGCGAGGTCGAGGCCCAGCAGGCCGCGGCGCCCCAAGGCCCCAAGCTCGAGCAGTACAAGACCATCTGCACCAAGTGCGCGGTGGGCTGTGGGCTCATCGGCGAGGTGCAGAACGGGGTGTGGGTCAGCCAGGAGCCCTGGTTCGAGCATCCCATCAACCAGGGCAGCCTCTGCTCCAAGGGAGCGGCGGCGCGCTCGGCCGTCATCAGCGAGAAGCGCCTGCGCTACCCGATGAAGCTCGAGGGCGGCAAGTGGAAGCGGCTGTCCTGGGATCAGGCCATGGGCGAGGTCAGCACCAAGCTCCTCGACATCCGCAAGAAGCACGGCGCCGATGCGCTGCACATCAACTTCTCAGCCCACCAGTCCAACGAGAACGGCTACGCCATCCGCAAGTGGGCGGCCATGTGGGGGACGAATAACGCGGATTTCCAAGCCCGTATCTGACACAGCACCACTGTGGCCGGTCTGGCCAACGTGTTCGGATACGGTGCGATGACGAATCACCAGAACGACATCCGCAACAGCCGGAGCATCATGATCATCGGCATGAACCCGGCTGAGAACCACCCCATCTCCATGCAGCACATCCTGACGGCCAAGGAGACCAACCGGGCCGTCGTGATCTCCGTCGATCCCCGCTTCACCAAGACCTCGGCCTTCGCCAACAGGTACGTGCGGCTCCGCTCCGGCACGGACGTGGCCTTCGTCTACGGGCTGGTCAACATCATCCTGGCCAACGGCTGGGAGGACAAGAAGTTCATCCAGGAGCGCACCTACGGCTTCGAGGAGTTCAAGGCCGAGATCGCCAAGTACGATCCCAAGACGGTCGCCGACATGACTGGCGTGCCCGTGGCCGACCTCACCTGGGTGGCCCGGGCCATGGCCGAGAACCGGCCGGGCACGGTCATCTGGGCGATGGGCGGCACCCAGCACAGCCACGGCACCGGCGTCGTCCGCACCTACTGCCATCTGCAGATGGTCCTCGGCAACATGGGCAAGCCGGGCGGCGGTACCGACGTCTTCCG
>JBOHPM010000278.1:770-4905 GCA_050731715.1 Candidatus Rokuibacteriota bacterium | reverse complement strand
GCGGGCCGAGATACCCGACTGTCAACGGGGCCTCCAGCGCCAGGCACGCGGAGAGGATTTCCCCCCAGACGGCGCGCACGGCGGCCACCGGCAACGGCCCGGAGCTGGCGGCAGCGAGGCGGTTGAGAACCTCCGCCGCCCGTTCGGGGACATACGACAGCCTATCCTGCCGTCGTTTGAGGTCTCCGATCCGGAGGGCGGCCTCGGCGCGCTGGTTGAGGAGTTGGAGGATCTGGTTATCGAGTTCGTCGATCCTGGAACGCCAATCGTCCAGGTCCATAAGGACCCCTGCCCCGTCTACTGAATACCGCGCATTATAGGCCAACGCCTTCCGGCCACGCAAGCGGCGGGCGGGGCGATGCCGCTCAGCGCGCGGCGGCCACGGCGTGGCGGAGGGCCACCACTTCGCGCGCGCTGAGCGTGCGCCAGCGGCCGACGGCGAGATCGCCGAGGGCGACGGGGCCGAAGGCGGTCCGACGCAGGCGCACCACCGGATGCCCGAGCGCCTCGCAGTAACGCTTGACCTCGTGCTTGCGCCCCTCGGCGAAGGTCAGGCGCAGGCGGCTGCTGCCGGGCCCACCGCGAAGCAGCACCACTGCCGCCGGGATCGCGGGACCGTCCTCCAGCGTCACGCCGCGCCGCCAGCGCGCCAGCCCCTCACGGCCCACGGCGCCGGCCACGTCGGCCTCGTAGATGCGGGGCAGGCCATAGCGGGGATGCAACAGCCGGTGGGTCAGGGCGCCGTCGTTGGTGAGGAGCAAGGCGCCCTCGACGTCGACATCGAGGCGGCCGACTGGATACAGGCGCGCGGCGGCCGGGACGAGATCGGTGACGATCGGGCGCCCGGCCGGGTCCGCCCGCGACGTGACGTAGCCCCGCGGCTTGTTGAGCAGGAGGTACTGCTTGCCCTCGGCCGCCGGGATGGGACGGCCATCGACGGCGATCAGGTCGACGTCGGGATCGGCCAGCGTGCCGACCTCGCGGCTGACGGCTCCGTTGACGGCGACGCGCCCCTCGGCGATCAGGCGGTCAGCCGCTCGTCGTGACGCCAGCCCCGCCTGAGCCAGGATCTTGTTCAGCCTGAGCTTGGCCATCGACGGCGGCTCCCGCCAGCTCGGACATGAGCAGCTCGCCCTCGACCTTGGGCAGGTCGGCGAGGTCCCGGAGGCCGAAGGCCACCAGAAAATCCCGCGTCGTTTCGTACAGGAAGGGTCGTCCCGGCGCCTCCTTGCGACCTCCGATGCGGATGAGCCGGCGCTCGAGGAGGTTGTCCAGCACGGCGTCGGAATTGACGCCGCGCACGGCGTCGACCTCGGGGCGTGAGACCGGCTGCCGGTAGGCGACGATGGCCAGAGTCTCTAGAGCCGGGCGGCTGAGCCGGGCCCGGGTACGCGAGCGGACCAGGCGGACCAGCCAGGGCGCGATCTCGGGTCGCGTCACCATCCGGTATCCGCCGCCGACCTCCACGATGGCCAGCGCCCGGTCGGCTGCCGCATAGCGGGCCCGCAGCTCCTCCACCAGGTCGGCGGCCTCGGCGGCATCGGGCAGGTCCAGGACCTCGCGGATGCGCTCGGTCTCCAGGGGGATGTCGGACGCGAAGAGCAGGGCCTCGACGACGTCACTCGGTGTGGGCAAGGTTCACCTCGCTGGCGGCGGCCGGATCGCCCGGCCGGCGCTCGATGACGATGTCGCCGAACAGCTCGGTCTGCTGCAGCCGGATGTTCCCCAGCCGCACCAGCTCCAGGACCGCGAGCAGGGTCACCACGACCTCGGTGGGCACGCGCTGGGCGCCCAGGAGCGACGAGAACAGCAGCGACCAGGTGTCTCGGATCACGCTCAGGATCTCGGTCATGCGCTCCAGGACCGACATCGGCTCCGCCTGGACCTCGCGGGGCTTGCGGCGCGCCTGCTCCTCGATGAGCCGCTTCAGGGCGCGCTCGAGCAGGTGGACGCTGAGATCCTCCAGCGGCACCTCCTCCGCCGCCGGCAGCTCGCTTCCCGGGCGGCCCCAGACCAGGGCCTGCTCGGCCTCGCGTTCGCCGAACCAGGCACCGAGAACCTTCACCCGGGAGTACTCCCGCAGCCGAGCCTCGAGGTCGTGACGCAAGGCCTCGGCTTCCTCGTCTAGCTGCTCCCCCGTCTCGTCGGGTGGCACCAGCAGCTTCGACTTGAGATAGATCAGCGTCGCCGCTGTCACCAGAAAGGCGCCGGCCGCTTCGAGATCCTGGAACTCCAGGGCCTCCACGTGGGCCAGGTACTGATCAGTGATCATGCGTACAGGAAGGTTGGCCAGATCGATCTCGTTGGTGCGGCACAGGTGCAGGAGCAGGTCGAGCGGCCCTTCGAACTGCCCCACGCGCAACGTCAGTCCCGGGGCCGCCGCGTCGGGAGTCGTGAGGGCCGTCATGGCGTGATGGTCACCACCCGGTGCACCTCCTCCATCGTGGCCTGGGCCACCCGGCGCGCCCGCGTCGAACCTTCGCGCAGGATGTCGACGATCCGGTCGGGCTTCTCGGCGAAGGCCTGCCGGCGCTCCCGGATCGGGGCCAGGGCCGGCTCCAGGTGCTCGAGCAGCTTGGCCTTGCAGTCCAGACAGCCGATGCGGGCGGTGCGGCAGCCGGTGGCCGCCCACTCCCGGTCGGCCGGGGGCGTGAAGATGCGGTGCAGGTCGAAGACGGGGCAGACATCAGGGTTGCCGGGATCGGAGCGGCGCTGGCGAGCCGGGTCCGTCACCATGGGCCGGATCTTCGCGCTCACCACCTCGGCTGGATCCGCCAGGTAGATGGCGTTGCCGTAGGACTTGGACATCTTGCGCCCGTCGGTGCCGGGGACCTTGGGAATCTCGGTGAGCTTGGCCTGGGGCTCCGGGAACACCTCGCCGAAGCTGTTGTTGAAGCGCCGGGCAACCTCCCGTGTGAGCTCGACGTGGGGCACCTGGTCGATGCCCACCGGCACCCAGCGGGCCTTGTACATGAGGATGTCGGCCGCCTGGAGCAGCGGGTAGCCGAGCAGGCCGTAGGACGGCGACTCGATCCCCAGCTGCTCCACCATCTCCTTGTACGTCGGCACGCGCTCCAGCCAGCCCACCGGCGTGATCATCGAGAAGAGCAGGTGCAGCTCGGCGTGCTCGGGGACCCAGGATTGCACGAAGATCGTGCAGCGCGCAGGATCGAGGCCGGCGCCCAGCCAGTCGGCGATCATCTCGACGGTGTTGGCGGGGATGTCGCGCACATCCTCGGCGCCCGTCGTCAGGGCGTGCCAGTTGGCCACGAAGAAGAAGCACTCGTGGCTTTCTTGAAGTCGTACCCAGTTGTCGAGGGCGCCCAGATAGTTCCCGAGGTGCAGCCTGCCCGTCGGACGCATGCCCGACAGCACGCGCTCCCGTGCCGTCACCGCCTCGTCCGCTCCAGCACCTTGGCCATGCGCATGCCCACATAGTACGCGTAGAGCGTCGCCAGCAGAAGTCCTCTCCACCCGTCCAGCACGCCCAGGCGGAGGAGGTACATGCCCAGGAACCGCCCGAGAGGGCGGAGCAGGAGGTCCAGCGACCAGGCCTGCCGTCCGCTGCGCAGCCACTCGTCGGCGGCCAGGGTGGAGTAGCGATCGGCCCGGACCAGGAAATCGGAGACGTCGCGATAGCTGCGGTGCAGCAGGGGGCTGCCCAGGCGCGCCACCGGGCCGTCTACCTGCACCGATTCGTGGACCGCGCGGGTCACGAAGCGCGCCCGGCCCCGCCGGAACAGCCGTACCTGCCAGTCCGGATAGAGCCCCCCGTGGCGTACCCACTTGCCCCAGAAGATGTTCCGGCGGGGCACCGCATAGCCGTCGTGGCGGGGGGCCTGGCCGAGGAGGGCCCGGATCTCCTCGCGCAGCTCGGCTGAGACTTCCTCGTCGGCGTCGAGCGACAGCACCCAATCGCCCGTCGTCTGCTCGAGGGCGAAGTTCTTCTGGGCGGCGAACCCGGCCCAGGGCCGGACGATGACGCGCTCGGTGAACTCGCGGGCGATCTGCGCGGTCTTGTCGCGGGACTCGGCGTCGACCACCACGATCTCGTCGGCCCAGGCCACGCTCTCCAGGCAGGCCCGCAAGCGCTCCTCCTCGTCGAGCGTGATCACGGTGACGCTGAGTCGGAGGG
>JBOHPM010000278.1:0-760 GCA_050731715.1 Candidatus Rokuibacteriota bacterium | reverse complement strand
GGCCTCGACGGCCCCCTCCGAGGCCTCCCCCAGGAATTGCGCCGGCCAAGCCGGCGCTCGAACCAGGATCGTCGGGTCTCACCCGAGTAGCTCCGTGGCCGCGCGAAAGACGGGCTCGACGTCGATGGATGTGAGCTGGCGGTCGGCGGCCCGCAGGGTGCGGTGGCCCGGGCCGTACGGGCCGTTGCGCGCGGGGTCCGTGGGCCCGTAGAGGCCCAGGCACGGCGTGCCCAGAGCCGCGGCCAGGTGTAGCGGCCCGGTGTCGGCGGCCACCATCAGACTGGCCCGCCGCAGCGTCGCGATCAGCTGGACGAGGCTGGTCGGTGGCCCCAGCATGATCCTGGGGTTGGGCTGCTCCGCGATCGTCCGAGCCAACAGGGCCTCGCCAGGCCCCCACACCACGACTACGTGGGCGCCCGCCTCGCTGGCGAGCCGCCCCGCCAGCGCCCGAAAGCGCTCGGCGGGCCACTGCTTGCCCGGCCGCCCTGCTCCGGGATTGAGCACCACCACCCGGTCGCGCGGCTTCAGGCCCGAGATTCCAAAGAACTCATCGATGACGGATTCGGCGGCGGGATCAGACGGAAGCCGGAAATCGATCACCGGCGGGCCGATCGCCAGAGCCCCAGGCAAGGCCAGGTACTGCTCGACGACGTGCACCCCGCGCGGGCGCGGCACCCGGCGGTTGGTGAAGAGCGCGCTCAGCGGCTCCCGCGAGCTCCAGGCGTGAAAGCCGATGCGGACAGGGGCGCGGGTGAGGGCG
>JBOHPM010000277.1:0-4917 GCA_050731715.1 Candidatus Rokuibacteriota bacterium | reverse complement strand
ATGACCAGAAAGACCACGATGACGTTGGGCAGCGGCAGCTCACCCGCTTCCCATCCCCGGTTGCCGCCCAGGGCCAGCCACACCACCGCGACCACCAGATTGAGGTTCCACGCCCACAGGAGCCCGCAGCCCCAGCGCTCCTGCCAGAGCCGCACTCCGCTCAGGCGCGGCACGATGTAGTAGCAGAGCCCGATGAAGAGCGTGGAGAAGGCGCCCCAGATGACGCCGTTCACGTGGATGGGGCGAAGTCGACCAAAGGTCAGCCACGAGGTATCGCCGAGGAACTCGGGATAGTTGAACTTGGTCGAGATGATGACGCCGACGGTGGGGAAGAGCAGCAGCCAGCCCAGCCCGGTGGCCAGCCACTGCCGGACCAGAGCGGCGTTGACCAGCGTGTCGTTCTGGACCGACGCGGCCCGCACCTGCGCTTCGACCACACTCATGCCGGTCTCCCTGAGCGAGGCGGGTGGGGCGCGAGGCTGCTCACGTCCCTCATGATGATGGCCTCCTGGACCCGCTCGAAGTCAGACGCCGTCGTCATTGAACCTCGTCGGAACCGGACCCGCCGTTATCTCTACTACGGACGGAGCCCTGGGACTATTCCCGACCGCGTGCGGGTTGCTGCACGATAGCCCAGACGCTAGAATCCCGCCACCCCGGGGGGAGAGCACCCTGTCACCCGTCGCGGATGTCATGACAACCTCGCTGGACCGGCTGCCGGTGGCGCGCCGCTACGTGCGGGTCGAGCACGTGGTCATGGCCGTCTCTGTGCTGGCGCTCCTGTTCTTGGTCGTCCTGCCCCTGGCCTCCATGGTGTGGGGCAGCGTGAGCGAGGGCGGCCGACCGACCCTGGCCCACTTCCACGAGGCGCTGAGTAGCCGGCTGTACGTCCAGGCCCTGCGCAACTCGCTCGTCCTGGGCCTGTGGACGGCGGTCCTGAGCATCGCCGTCGGTTTGCCGCTGGCCTGGGCCGTCAGCCGGACGGACATTCCCGCCAAGCGGTTCGTCCACATGACGGCGGTCATCTCGTACGCGACGCCGCCCTTCCTGACCGCGATCGCCTTCGTGAACCTCTTCAGCCCCAACGCCGGGCTGATCAACCGATTCGTCCGCGACGTGCTCGGGCTGCCCGCGCTCACCTTCAACGTGTTCTCGATGTCGGGCCTGGTCCTCGTCACCGCGCTCCACACGTTCCCGTTCGTCTATCTCCTCGCCGCTAGCGCGCTGGAGTCGGTCGATGCGTCCATGGAGGAGTCGGCCCAGATCCTCGGCGCGGGCCGCTGGCGCACAGCGGCCGCGGTCACCTTGCCCCTGGTCGCGCCCGCCGTGCTCTCGGGGGCGCTGATCGCCTTCGTGAACGCCATCGCGCTGTTCGGCTCGCAGGCCATCATCGGCCTGCCCGGTCGGGTCTTCACCCTGCCCACGCGGATCTACGCGCTGTTCGACTACCCGCCGCAGTACGGGCTGGCCTCGGCCATCTCGTTGATCTTCGTCGCGATCACGGTGGTCGCCCTGTACTTGCAGCGGCGCTACCTGGCCCGACGCTCGTACGTGACGCTGGGAGGCAAGGGCAGCCGACCCCGGCTCGTGGCCCTGGGGCCGGCGCGCTGGGCTGTCTTCGCCTTCTGCGTGGCCATCTTCGTGGTGGCGGTCCTGGCCCCCTACCTGACGCTCCTCGCCGTCTCCGTGAGCACGTCGTGGGGCCTCGGGTTCTGGCAGAACCTCACACTTCAGCACTACCGGTTCGTGCTGCTGGAATACGATGTTACGCGACGCGCCATCTGGAACAGCTTGATCCTGGCCAGCGCGGCGGCCACGCTGACCGTCCTCCTCGGCAGCCTCGTGGGATGGATCGACCTGCGCACCGGGATCCGCGGGCGGAAGCTCCTCGACTACGCCTCGCTCATCCCGCTGGGCCTGCCCGGGATCGTGGTGGCGGTGGCCCTGATCCAGTTCTGGCTCCGCATGCCGCTGCCGATCTACGGCACCCTGGTGATCATCCTGCTCGCCTACACGGGGCGCTACGTGCCGCTGGGCGTGCGCTCGGCCAACGCCGCCTTCCGTCAGATCGATCCGTCGCTCGAGGAGACGGCGCGGGTGACTGGCGCCGGCTGGCTCCGCACGTTCCGCAGCGTCACGCTGCCCCTGGCTCGCCCCGGCCTCTTCGCCGGCTGGCTGCTGGTCTTCGTGCCGGCGATCCAGGAGCTGTCGGCCTCGATCTTGTTGTTCAGCTCGGAGTCCATCACCCTCGCCGTCGCCGTGTACAACCTCTACGAGACGGGCGCGCTGGAGCCCGTGGCCGCGCTGGCCATCGTCACCATGGTGATCATCACCGCGGCCATCGGGCTGGCCGGCCGGCTCGGCCGCGCCGGTATCCCACGCGCCGAACGCGCCACCGTCACCCAGTAATGGCCGGGATCCAGATCGAGCGGGTGACCAAGCGGTTCGCCGCGGTGACGGCCGTCCGGAGCCTTGATCTGGAAGTCCGCGATCGGGAGTTCGTCACCCTGCTGGGCCCCAGCGGCTGCGGCAAGACCACGCTGCTCAGGCTCATCGCCGGGTTCATGGCGCCGGACGAGGGGACCATCGGCGTGGCCGGGACCACGCTCTCCACCCCCTCCGCCGTCGTGCCGCCCGAGCGGCGAGGCATGGGGATGGTGTTCCAGAACTACGCCGTCTGGCCGCACCGCACGGTGTACGAGAACGTCGCCTTCGGCCTCGAGGTGCGCAAGGTCGCCCGGGCCGAGACGCGGGCCCGGGTCGCCAGGATCCTGGAGCTCGTCAACCTCGCCGGCCTCGAGCGTCGGTACCCGAGTGAGCTGAGCGGCGGTCAGCAGCAGCGGGTGGCCCTGGCCCGCAGCCTGGTGGTCGAGCCCGGCATTCTCCTGCTCGACGAGCCGCTATCGAACCTCGACGCCAAGCTGCGCGAGCGGATGCGCTGGGAGCTGAAAGAGCTGCAGCGCCGGACGGGGATCACGTTCGTGTACGTCACCCATGACCAGTCGGAGGCCATGGCTCTCTCCGATCGGATCGCGGTGATGCACCAGGGAGAGGTGATGCAGTACGGCGCCCCCCGCGAGGTGTACACGCGGCCGGCCAGCAAGACGGTCGCGGACTTCATGGGCCTCGTGAATCTCGTCGCCGGGCGGGTGCTCCGGGCCGCCGGCGACGACAGCCTGGTCACCGTGGGAGGCAACCATGCGATCGGCCTGGCCCTGCCGGGGGGTCTGGCCGAAGGTCAGGCGGTGCAGGTGGCGATCCGCCCCGAGAGCCTCCGGGTGGCTGCGCTCGCCACCGGCCCGGGCCCCGACACCCCGGTCTCCGTTCCCGGGAAGGTCGCCGACGTGACCTTTCTCGGGAACGTGATCGACTGCCACGTGACCCTGGACGACGGCTCTCGCGTCCGGGTCCAGGTGGATCCCACGCAGACGCTCGAGGTGGGCCAGCGGGTCGGAGTCCGCTTCGACCGGCAGGCCGCCAGCGTGTTCAGCGCTTGACCGCCTGACGGTGGCCAGCTTCGGGTTCGGCACGACAGTGCAGAGGAGGGTACATGGCAACGATCGTGCAACGTAGAGAACCGATGCAGGTGCTGTCCACGCGCGAGCTGATCGGTGACATCATGGGCAAGGCCGGTCTCCTGGTGAGGAAGGAAGCCGAGCTGGCCCGGGCCGAGATCCGGGCCGATCTGGAGTCCTACCTCGCGACGGTCAAGGGCTTCGCCATCGCCCTGGTGTGCGCCCTGACGGGGCTGAGCGCGCTGGTCGTGGCCCTGGTGCTCGGCCTGGCCGTCTGGATCCCGGGCTGGTCGGCGGCTCTCATCATCGCGGCCGTGCTGCTGGCTCTCGGCGCGCTGATCGGGTACCTCAGCTGGAGGCGATTGATCATGCCGCTGGCCGTCACCCGCAGGACATTGAAAGAGGGCATGCAATGGACGACAGAGCGACTGGCCTAGACCGGCAGGTCACGACACCCGGCGGCGCGGGCCGGGATGCAGGCTCGCCGCGCGAGAAGGTACGGCAGCGGGAGGCCGAGGTCACCGCATTGCATGACGCGCTGGGTGAGCTCGTCACCGAGCTGGACCGGCGCCGGCGCGAGGTGCTCGACGTCAAGCTGCAGGTGCGTCGTCATGCGGGAGAGGTCGTGCTCACCGGAGTTGCCCTCCTGGGCGCGGCGGCCGGCCTGGTGTGGTTCAACGTGTGGCGGGCCCGCCGCCGGGCGCGGCACGGCGCTCGTCTGGAGCGCTTGCCGTCTTCAGTGGGGCGAATGATCGACCGGCCCGAACGGGTGGCGGCCGAGCCCACCGTGCCCAGGAGGATCCTCGGCGCGGCTGGGAGCGCGGCGGCGGCGATGCTGATCAAGAGGGTGCTCGGGCCCGTGGTCCAGCACGTGGTGGCCCGCGTGCAGCCCGCGATCGGCGTCGCGTCGGATCCGGCTCAGCCGCCCGGGCGCCAGAAGTCACCCCCGGCCGCCTGAGCGCGGACCAGCGCCGGGTTACTCGACCAGCGCGATCGCGCGCACGGGGGACCCGTCGGCACCGTCGATCCGCAGGGGCAGCGCGATGAACCGACAGCGCGCGGCGCCGATGGCGTCGAGGTTGGTCAGGTACTCGATGACGGTGATCCCGGCCGGGAAGAAGCGGGCGTGGGTGGTGTATTCCTCTCGCGCCGGTCGCCTCCGCGGCTCGGTGATCGTGTCACGGATGCAGTGGTCGGGCGGGTAGTCGTAGCCGACCGCCTTCACCCCGCGCCGCACGAGCCACTCGCAGCCGCTCGGCCCCGTCCACGGGCCGTCCTTCCAGAACCGCTCGCTCTCGACGCTCACGCGCCGCGGCCAGTCCGTGCGCAGCAGCGCGATGTCGCCGGCCCGCACGTGGCCGCCAGCCTTCTCGAGCGCCTCCGAGGTCACCTCGCCGTTGGC
>JBOHPM010000276.1:0-4936 GCA_050731715.1 Candidatus Rokuibacteriota bacterium | reverse complement strand
GCCTGACGATCGTCAAGATCGGCCTGACCGGTCTCCGCTTCGTGTGTCGCCAAGATGACAGTTGCCAGTGGTGGCGGCCCGGGCGATAATTGTGACTACATTTGTGGTCATGAGGGGAGGCCCCATGCCGGCGATCGGCGTTCGTGAGTTGAAGGAGCACACGAGCCAGGTGCTCCGCCGGGTGCGGCAGCGCGGAGAGGAAATCGACGTCACGCATCATGGGCGGGTCATCGCGCGCCTCGTCCCGGTCCGGCGAGAGCGCCCGCGGCCTCGGGCATCGGCCGCGGTGTGGTCGACCCTCGATCAGGTGGCTCGGGAGATCGGCGCCCACTGGCCGAAAGGCCACTCGGCCGCAAAAGCCGTGCGGGACGAACGTCGCGAGCTCTGATGGTCGTGGACGCCAGCGTGATCGTGAGCCGTCTCGTGCGGCACGACGCCAACCACGAGGCGAGCCGCCAGTGGCTCACGCGACACATCGCCGCAGGTGGGCTGCTCATCACCCCGGCCCTGCTTCTGCCCGAGGTGGCCGGGGCGGTGGCGCGCCGGACTGGTCGCCCGCGGCTAGCGCGGCGGGCGGTGAATGCCGTGCTGCGCCTGCCCGAGCTGCGCCTCGTGCCGGTGGATGACGTCCTCGCGCGTGAGGCGGCCAGCGTCGCCGGAACGCTCCGTATGAGAGGCGCCGATGCCGTCTATATCGCGATCGCCGCGGGGCTCCGCCTCCCGCTGGTGACCTGGGATACGGAACAGCGCGATCGCGCCGCGCGACTCGTCGAGGTACTGATCCCCGCGACCTCGTGATAGCCTGACCGCGGAGGAGACGGCCATGGCCCTCACGGCCGACGTCGTCATCATCGGGGGCGGCGTCACCGGCACCAGCATCGCCTTCCACCTGGCCCGGCGCGGCGTGCGCGACGTCGTCCTCGTCGACAAGAGCGTCGTCGCCGCCGGCGGCACGGGGCGCAGCTCGGCCTGCGTCCGCCAGCACTACTCCACGCCCCAGACGTGCCGGATGATCCTCTACTCGCTCGACTGCTTCCAGCGCTTCGCCGAGCTCACCGGCGGCGGCGCCTGCGGCTTCAAGCACACCGGGTATCTCCTCGGCGTGGACGACCGGATGCGCACGCCCATGGAGGCGTCGGTCGCGCTCCAGCGCTCGGTGGGGATCAAGACCGGGCTGGTATCGCCGGCCGAGATGCGCGAGATCGAGCCCCGGCTCCGGACCGACGACCTGGTCGCCGGCTGCTACGAGCCGGACTCCGGCTACTGCAACCCGGTCGAGACGGCCCAGGGCTTCGCCCAGGCCGCCCGCGCGCGCGGCGCCCGCATCAAGGAAGGCACGGAGGTCGTGGGCGTGCTGACCGAGGGCAGCCGCGTCACCGGCGTTCGCACGAGCCAGGGCGAGATCCGGGCCCCGCGGGTCGTGAACGCCGCCGGCCTCTGGGGTGCGCGCGTGGGCGCCATGGTGGGGCTCGAGATCCCGATCACCGTCTGCCGCCACAAGATCAACATCGTGACGTGGCCGGACGAGGCGCGGCGCCCGCACCCGATGGTCTACGACTTCGCCAGCAACATCTACACGCGCCCCGAGCTGGGCGAGCACATCCTGGTGGGCGGGCTCGACGCCGAGGAGTCGCACGACCTCGCCGATCCTGATTTCTTCAAGGAGGGCGTGAGCCTCGACGAGTCGACCGACGCGCTCGGCCGCGTCAGCCATCGGTTCCCCGTCCTCGAGCAGGGCCGCATCGCCCGCGGCTATGCCGGCTGCTTCGACGTCACGCCCGACTGGCACCCGATCCTCGACCGGGTCGGGCCCGAGGGCTTCTACACCGCCGTCGGCTTCTCCGGCCACGGCTTCAAGCTCTCGCCCGCCGTGGGCCACATGATGGCCGCCCTCATCACCGAAGGCCCGGGCGGCCATCCCGACCTCGCCACGTTCCGGCTGTCCCGCTTCGCCGAGGGCAAGCCGATCCGGGGCACCTACGGCGACTGGCTGATGTGCTGAGCTAGCAGTTGCCCTTCTTGGCCTGGCCAGGCGGGCAGTGCTTGCCTGGCGACCCGGTCTTGATCTCGATCGGGGGCTTCATCTCGATCTCGGGGCCTTTGAGCACGCAGCCACCGAACGTCAGAACAAAGATCGATGCGAGCAGCAGAGGTGCAATCGCCATGAGAGCCTCCTGAGGGTAAATGGGGTCTATACCCATCAGAGGCCACGGCGCGGCGCCGAGTCAACTTTTGCGGCGCGGGAAGCGGAGCCCCTCTACGGCCTGGCGGCCGTCGCCATGAGGGCGACTACCGCGATGGCGATCCCGTCAGCCGTCCGGTAACGCTCGGCGCCCTCGAGGATGGCCTGGTGGATGCGCCGGCGGGCTTCAGCCGAGCCGCTGGCCCGGCCCTATCGGGGCGAGTCTGGCGTGAGGGCCAGCTCCTTCAGCGCCGTGAGGATCGCGCCCTGCGGCCGCGCCAGCTCTTCGAGGATCGAGAAGTGATCGTGCCGCGCGACGGGGAGATAGGAGCCGCGTAGCCCGCGGCGCCGCCAGGCGTCCGCGAACTCCTCGGACTGGCGGACGAGCTCGGGCAGCTCGCCGAGCCCGACCGTGACGAGGAGCGGCGCCGCGCTCGAAGGCAGATGGCGCACCGGGCTGTTCCGATCCGCTTCCGCGGTGTCGAGCCGGAGCCTGTCGTTCAGATAGTTCAGGCGGATCGGCTCGAGATCGTAGATCCCACTGATCGCGATGCCGCCGGCGACACGCGGGTCCGTCATGGCCATGGCCGTCAGATGGCCACCGGCGGAGTGTCCCGAGACGAACACCCGGGCGGGATCGCCGGCGTGCTCTTTCGCGTGATCGATCACCCACGCCACCGCGCCCCGCACTTCGCGCACGATCTCGTCGAGGCGCACGGCCGGGGCCAGCGTGTATTCGATCACGGCAAGATTGAACCCCGCGGGCAGGAGGCCTTCGCCGAGAAAGGCATAGGGCTCCTTGTCGTTCATCTGCCAGTATCCGCCGTGGATGTAGACCAGCGTCGGCGCGGCCGATCGTCCGCACGGAAAGACGTCCAGGCGATGCCGGGCGCCGGCGCCATATCGCAGGTCGAGCTGCGCGCCCGGCGTGCGCCGCATCACATCGCTGCGCTTCATCCAGTCGGCGACGTACTGCTCGCGCTTCGCGGGACCGACAGCGGCGGTGTTGTTGTACGCGGCGTCCAGCGCCGCCCGATCCATTCCGCGGTAGACCATGGTGGTTCTCCCTAGATCCGGCGGCTGTTGTCCTCCGGCGCGTACCGGTACTCCATGTGGCGCGCGGCGTTCCGCGCGATCTCGCCGCCGTGATAACGGGCAACGATCCGGAGCGCCATGTCGATGCCGGCGGAAATGCCGGCGGACGTGAGCACGTGGCCGTCCTCGACGACGTGGAGCTTCTCCTCGACGGTGACGGTCGGGAACGAGTCGCGCATCCACGGCAGCGCGCGCCAGTGCGTGGTGGACCTCGACCTCCGGAAAGATGAGGATGCCGACGCGCTTGCGATTCATCGAACGCTCCGTTCCCACGGATGTCGCGTCGCTCAGGATGCCGCGGGTTTCTCCTTTCGTTAAACCCGCAATGCCGACCCTACGGCGACTGGCTGATGTGGCTGAGCTGGCAGCTCCTCCCGGGATGGGATGAGCTTACCTCACTCACCTGGCCGACGCGTGGGCGCCCAGCCCGAGCCGGGTTCTACGCGCGGCCGCGAAACGCTCCGAAGCCGCTGGAGGGTTCGTCGAGTCGCCGACAGACGTCATCCGCGCCAGGGGCTTCTGCGGTGTGAGACTCGGGCACGTGCGCGCGTGGGCGGCGACCGACTCTCGCAAATCGGCTCCGCACTGGCGGCAGAGGTAGCAGCCGTTGCCGATCTCGGTCCCGAGCTGCTCGGGCGTATACGTTCGGCGGCACGTCCCGCAGAGCGCCACGGAATGGTCCGGGCACAGTTCGAAGAGCAACGACCTGAGTCGGACAAACACCAACACGACGCGCGTATCGTTATCCTCGGAGCACGAGTCCGTCAAGGACCGCGGCGAAATAGTTCGGTGGAAGGTGTAGATTCTGGTGGGTAACTCCAGAACGCCGAACACTCTTCTTCATCTTCTTCGGCGGATAGCTCTATCCCCATTTGCCGGGCTTTATCCACCGGGCCAGCGCCGCCGTCGTCAGCCGGCCTTGCGGCCGTGCAACTCAACGAAGGCAGGGCAGGAGCTGACATGTTTAATCACGCTGGCGGTCACGTCCCTGCGACAGCCAGAGCACAGGAAACCCTGCATTGGCGCGCGGAGATGGTAGCCGAGCTGAGCAGGCCTGAAGCCGCGAAGACACCGATCACAGTAGGCCACAGGGTGGCCGGCGCAAGCGGTGAAGAGGATCGACCGCTCCTCGGCCTTGAGCATTTGCGACCAGAAGATGCCCCCATCGAACGAAGCAAGTCAAGGGTGAGGTGCCGGGAGCCCTACTCGACGCCACCAACAGGCGCCCGCGCCCTGACATCCCGAGCAGGATACACCGCTCTTTCACGAGCGAGTGATCCGGATCCGGAATCGTGGTCGAAAGTGGGTCAGCGAAAGCTCGGTCCCTCGTCACACGAGCAGGGCCATCAGCCACATCCCCACGATGGGACTGACGAACAGTCCGACGATGACGAGGATGACTCCCGAGATCTCCGCCACCTCCCTCACTCCTCCCCGCGCTTCATCTTCACCAGCCGGACCCGCACCGACTTGACCCAGGAGGCGAACTGGCCCACGGTCGCACGCAGCGACGCCGGCCACTCGCTCTCATCCAGCGCCCGGGCGACCGCCCGCGAGCTCACCTCCGCGACCTCCTCCCACCGCCCGTGCTCCTTCAGCACGCGTTCCAACTCCGGCCGGGCCGGATCATCCTTCCCCGGAAGCTTCACGACGGTGGTC
>JBOHPM010000275.1:0-4940 GCA_050731715.1 Candidatus Rokuibacteriota bacterium | reverse complement strand
GTTCCCACGGTGGAGATCCGGGCCCGGGTCCAGGGCGTCCTCGAGCAGGTCCGGTTCAGAGAGGGCTCCGAGGTCAAGCAGAGGCAGGTCCTGTTCCTGATCCAGCAGGAGGAATACAAGGCGGCGCTGCAGTCGGCCCGCGCCCAGTTGGCCAAGGCGCAGGCCGATCTGACCCGCGCCAAGGATGTCTCGGTGATCGAGCGGGCCCAGGCCCGGCTCGATCAGGCGAAGGCCGACCTCGGGAAGGCTCGGCAGGACGTGGCTCGGTATCGCCCGCTGGCCCAGGCCCAAGCGATCCCACAACAGGATCTCGACACCTCGCTCTCTCAGGAGCAGGTGGCGGTGGCTGCGGTCCAGGGGGCGGAGGCCGCGCTCAAGGACACGGTGCTCACTCAGCGCACATCGATTCAGCTCGCCGAGGCCGCCGTCGAGGCGGGCAAGGCCGTGGTGACCCAGGCCGAGCTGAACCTCAAGTACACCACGGTCGAGACGCCGATCACCGGGATCGTCAGCAAGCTCTCGGTCGACACGGGCAACTTCGTCGGCAGGGGAGAGCCCACGCTGCTGGCTACGGTCTCGCAGATCCACCCTATCTTCGTGGATTTTTCCATCGCGGAGGCGGACTACTTGCGGCTGGTGAAGCGGATCCCCGGCCTCGGGCGGGGTGAAGTGCCCAAGCAACAGGTGCCCTCGCTGGAGTTGATCTTGTCCGACGGCTCTGTGTTCCCGCACAAGGGCCGGGCGATCTTCATCGATCGGGCTATTGACGCGAAAACGGGCACCATCCAGGTCCGCAGCGAGTTCCCCAATCCCGAGCGGGTGCTGCGGCCCGGTCAGTTCGGGCGGGTGCGCGTTATCAGCGAAGAGGTGCCTGACGCGGTCCTGGTACCACAGGTCGCCGTGCAGGATCTCCAGGGCGCCAAGACCGTGCTGGTCGTCGGCGAGGGCGACAAGGTTGCCCTCCGCACCGTGACGCTGCGCGAGCCTTACCAGCAGTTCTATATCGTCTCGACCGGGCTCAAGCCCGGGGAGCGGGTCATCGTCGAAGGGATCCAGAAGGCTCGGCCGGGAATGCAGGTGAAGCCCGAGGTGAAAGCGGTCGCGGACGCCCCGCCGGCGCCCGACAAGGCCGAGCCGCCGGCCGCCTCGCCTCCGGCCGACAAGGATCAGGCATCGCCGGCGGCGAAGCCGAAGAGCTAGGGCCAGAGCGCCGCCGTGGCCGAGTTCTTCATCCGTCGCCCCATCGTCGCCATCGTCATCGCCATCCTCACCGTGCTGCTCGGAACCTACTCGCTCCTCCGGCTTAGCTTCGAGCAATACCCCTTCCTCGCGCCCCCGACCATCCGGGTCACCGCCAACTACCCGGGGGCGTCGGCGGTGGCCGTCGAGCAGTCGGTGGCCACGCCGATCGAGCAGGAGGTCAACGGCGTCGATCGGATGATCTACATGAAGTCGTCCAACACGAGCGACGGCCGCATGCTGCTCGACGTGAACTTCGAGGTCGGCGTCGACCAGGACGTGGCCAACGTGCTCACCCAGAACCGGGTGTCGTCGGCCCAGGCCCGCCTGCCGCAAGAGGTCGTCGCCCAGGGCGTCACCGTCAAGAAGCAAAGCCCGAGCATCCTCATGGTGATCTCGCTGTCCTCGCCCGGGGGCAGCTACGACGCGAACTTCCTGATCAACTACGCCTCGATCAACCTGCGCGACCAGATTCTGAGAATCCCCGGCATCGCCCAGGTCGATCTCTTCGGCGGGACCGACTACGGCCTGCGCATCTGGCTCCGGCCCGACAAGCTCGCCAAGCTGGGCCTGACCCCGTCCGACGTGATCTCCGCCGTCAAGGAGCAGAACCTCCAGGCGCCGGCCGGCCGGGTCGGCCAGGCCCCGACGCCGGCAGATCAGGCGTTCACCTTCACGGTGAGCGCCCCCGGGCGCCTCGTGACCACCGAAGAGTTCGAGAACATCATCATCCGCGAGGCCGCGACGGGCGCCCCGGTGCGCATCCGGGACGTCGGGCGCGCCGAGCTGGGCAGCCAGGATTACAACTCCTTTGGACGGCTGAACGGCAAGCCTTCCGGAGCGATGGCGGTCTACCTGCTTCCCGGAGCGAACCAGCTCAAGGCGTCCGAGGCGATCTACAAGACCATGGCCGCGGCCAAGGGCCTGTTCCCGCCGGATCTCGACTACACGATCGTCTACGACACCACGCCGGCGGTCCAGGCCTCGATCGAGTCGATCGTCCACACCTTCGTCGAGGCGCTGATCCTCGTCACGCTGGTTGTGTTCATCTTCCTCCAGAATCTTCGGGCCACGATCATCCCGCTCCTGACCGTGCCCGTGTCGATCGTCGGCACCTTCATCTTCTTCCCGCTGCTCGGCTTCTCGGTCAACACGCTGTCGATGTTCGGTCTCGTGCTGGCGATCGGCATCGTGGTGGACGACGCCATCGTCGTCGTCGAGGCGGTCATGCACCACATCGAGCACGGGATGAGCCCGCGCGACGCGACCGTGCAGGCCATGAAGGAAGTGTCGGCACCGGTCATCGGGATCGCCCTCATCCTCTCGGCCGTGTTCATTCCCGTGGCGTTCCTGGGGGGTCTCACCGGGCAGATGTACCAGCAGTTCGCCCTCACCATCGCCATTTCGGTGCTGCTCTCGGCGTTCAGCGCGCTCTCGCTGTCGCCGGCGCTCGCGGTCATGCTCCTCAAGCCCGCCCGGGCCCCGCGGGGCCCGCTCGGCGTCTTCTTCCGGGGATTCAACCGGGTCTTCGATACCGCGACGAAGGGCTACGTCGGCGTCGCCCGACTGCTGGTCCGGCGCGCGGTGGTCACGGTCCTGATCATCGGGGTCGTGGTGGTCGGGGTTGGCTTCCTGGGGCGCGCGCTCCCGGCGGGGTTCATCCCCGATGAGGACCAGGGCCTCTTCGGCGTCAACGTGCAGCTCCCGCCGGCAGCCTCGCTGGAGCGGACGAGCGCCGTGCTGCGCAAGATCGAGGAGATCCTCGCCAAGGTCGAGGGCGTCGAGTCGTACCAGACGATCGGGGGCTATGGCGCCGTCACCAGCACCTACCAGCCGAACTTCGGGAGCATCTTCGTCCGCCTCAAGCCGTGGGACGAGCGGCACGGGGAGGAGCTGCACGTGCTGGGCATCATGCGACGGATGCAGCGAGAGCTGGCCGCGATCCCGGAGGCCGTGGCCTTTCCGTTCAACATCCCGACCATCTCCGGCTTCGGCGCGGCGGCGGGTTTCAACTTCCTGCTGCAAGACCGGAGCGGAACGCTGAGCGTGGAAGAGCTCGGGGCTCACACGCAGGCCTTCCTGACGGCGGCGCGGCAGCGGCCCGAGTTCGCCTCGCTCTTCACCGCGTTCGACCCCACGTATCCACAAGTCAAAGTCGACCTCGACCGGGAGAAGGCCCGCACGCTCGGTGTTCCGGTGAACGAGGTCTTCCAGGCCATGTCGGCGGCGATGGGTGGCACCTACGTCAATGACTTCAACCGCTTCGGCCGCCTCTATCGCGTGTACGTGCAGGCCGACGCCGACTACCGTCGGCAGCCCAAGGACATCGGCGACGTCTACGTCCGTAGCAAGACGACCGACACCATGATCCCGCTCTCGACGCTGGTCACCGTCGGCTCGGGCCGCGGAACGGAGCTCACGACTCGCTTCAACCTGCTGCGCTCGGTGGAGATCAACGGCGCCCCCGCGCGCGGCGTCAGCTCCGGCCAGGCGTTGGCCGCCCTCGAGGAGGTCTTCCAGCAGACGATGCCCAAGGAGCTGGGGTTCGCCTATTCGTCACTGTCTTATCAGGAGAAGATCGCGCCCCCCGCCGCGCCGACGTTCATCCTGGCCATCGTGTTCGTCTTTCTGCTGCTGGCCGCGATGTACGAGAGCTGGCGCCTGCCGTGGGCCGTGCTCCTCGGCTCGCCGCTGGTCGCCCTCGGCGCCTTCTTCGGGGTGTGGCTTGCCGGGTACGACAACAACGTCTACGTGCAGATCGGCAACATCATGCTCATCGGGCTGGCGGCGAAGAACGCAATCCTGATCGTCGAGTTCGCCAAGGCCAAGCACGAGCAAGGCCAGCCGGTCGAGGAGGCCGCGCTGGAGTCGGCCCGCCTGCGCTTCCGGCCCATCCTGATGACGGCCTTCGCCTTCATCCTCGGCGTGGTGCCGCTGATGCTGGCCAGCGGAGCGGGCGCGGGTGCTCAGAACGTCATGGGCACCGCGGTGTTCTGGGGCATGCTGATCGCCACCGCGCTCGGCGTGTTCCTGATCCCCGGCAACTTCGCGTTCGTGGAAGGGCTGGGCCGGAAGCGCTCGCCGGCGAAGCAGCCGGCCGCCCAACCGGACGCGTCCGCGCCAGTGCCGGGACAGCAGCACGCGTGAGGCGCCGGGCCTTCCTCGCGGCGGCGCTCGTGCTCGCCGGGTGCACCGTCGGGCCCGACCACCGGCGCCCCGAGATGCCGGTGCCGCCCGAGTTTCGCGGGCGGGCGCCGGACGTGCCGGTGAGCGAGCGATCGATCGGTGATCTGTCCTGGTGGCAGGTCTTCCAGGACGATGTGCTGCAAGGGCTCATCCGCACGGCGCTGGCCGAGAACTACGATGTGCGGATCGCCGCCGCGCGCGTCCTCGACGTGCGGGCCCGGGTGACCGCGACGCGATCGTTCCAGTTCCCCGAGCTGAGCGGGAATGCCAGTGCCCCCTACACCCGCATCACAGGCGATCGGGCGCCGGACCAGACGAGGGAGTCCTTCAGCCCGCTGGCCACGCTGGACCTGTTCTGGGAGATCGACCTGTGGGGCCGCCTGCGCCGGGCCACCGAGGCGGCCCGGGGCGACCTGCTGGCCACCGAGGAAGTAGTGCGATTTGTGATCATGACGCTGGTGAGCGATGTGGCAACCGCGTACTTCCAGCTCCGTGAGCTCGACCTGGAGCTGGAG
>JBOHPM010000274.1:0-4944 GCA_050731715.1 Candidatus Rokuibacteriota bacterium | reverse complement strand
CGGGTACGGCTCGCCGTCGAGGATCGCGCGGTAGAGATCGTAGGCAGTGACTGTGCCCGGCGTGGCCGGCGGGCCGATGGGCCGCTCCGCTCGTCCCAGCCGCACCGCGGCCATGGCGCTCGGCAGCGCCGCCTTCGCGCTCACATCGTTCACCCGGGGCGAGGGGCCAGGCACGTTGCCGCCCGGCCGGTCGAAATCCCCGAGCAGCGCGTACAGGATCTCGATCGCCCGCGACGCCTGGGTCGCGTTCGTGTGTTGCACGAGGCCGTTGTGGAAGTAGTGCGACACCGGGCGATGCCCGCCGAGCAACCGCGCAGCCGCCACGATCTTCTCGGCCGGCGCGCCCGTGATCTCCGCGACCACATCGGGTGGGTACCCGACCGCGATCGACGCCAAGCGCTCGAACACGGGCCGGCACGTCACCTGTCGCCCGTCGGCCAGCCGGACGTCACACGAGCCCTCCAGCGCCAGGCGCCCGTCGCTCGCGTAGGCGCCGCGCGCGGCGTCGTAGCGCACGAGGCGGCCGTCGGTTGTCGCGGGGTCCGCGAGTCCGCCTCGCTCCGTGGGTGGCCGGCCCCAGGCGGGTGTGGCCACGTCCTCCGCCACGGCGACGTACACGCCTGACGCGGACGATCCGCCGCCGGCGAGGTCGACGCCGGTGAGCAGCGCTCCCGTGTCGTCGCGCACGAGAAAGGGCGCGTTCGTCCATTCCCGCACGAACTCGTCATCGTACCGGCGCTCGCCGATCAGGAGGTGGATCAGGCCCAGGGCCAGCGCCCCGTCGGTGCCCGGCCGGACCTGGAGCCAGACGTCGGCCTTGTTGGCGAGGCCCACCCGTCGCGGATCGACTACCAGCAGCTTGGCCCCCCGCGCCTTCGCCGCCGCGATATCGGTGGCGAGAGAGAGGAAGTTCCCGTTCGGGTTCGAGCCCCAGACCACGATGCAAGCGCTGCGGTGGACGTCGGGCATGGGCAGCGCGTGCGTGCCGAAGGTGTACGCCGCCCCGCCGGTATCGCGCGGCCACTGGCAGAGATGGGTCGTCCCGCCGATGTTCGGCGTCCCGAAGTGATTGACGAGCCGCTGGAGCCAGCGCTCGGAATCCGTCAACGCGGTGCCGCCCGTCGTCCCCTTGTTGAAGGCCACCGCCTGCGGACCAGCGGCCGCGCGCACCCCGAGCAGCTTCTCCGCGATCAGGTCGAGCGCCTCGTCCCAGCTGCAGGGTGCCCAGCCGGGGTCGGGGTCCGTCTTGGGCCGCGTGCGGCGCAGCGGGACGTTCACGCGACCGCCGTGGTCGTGGAACTCGGGCGCCGCGCGACCCTTGGCACAGATGGCCCCGCCATACGGATGTGCGCGATCCGGCTCGACCGAGACGACCCGCGCCGCGTGCACCGTGGTGATCACCGGGCAGTGCACCGCGCAAAATCCACAATACCCTGTGACCTTCCGCACCGTGTCCACGCCTATGACGTCCTCCGCGGCCAGCGATGTGGCCGTGATGGTAGCGTGTCGCCCCCGCGTGTCAACTCGCGCTCCGCTGGCCGCTGGGGATGAGGGAGCCACCAGAGAAGGAGCCCCGCCAGGCCATAGCAAAGGATAAAGGCGACGACCGCGTACGTGTAGCTCTCGGTCCGGTCGTAGATCCAGCCCGTGAACACCGCGGCCGGCATCGAGGCGAAGCTCTGGAACATGCTGATCCAGCCCCGGATACTGGCGAAATGGGTGCGACCGAAGCAGTCGCCGACCAGCGCCCAGGTCACCGAGTTGATGCCATCGCCGAACGCAAACAGGACGGCAAAGATGACCAGCAGCCAGACGCTGGCATCGCTGTACAGGAGCGCGATCAGGCCCAGCGCCCCCAGCGCCACGCCCACGGCGCCGATCTTCTGTTTCGAATGCGAGTCCCCGAGCCAGCCCGTCAGCGGCCGCACGATGACGGTGCTCAACGCCGTCAGCCCCACGAAGAAGGCCGCCATCGGCTGATCCAGCCCCTTCCAGACGAGCAGCGGCACCAGGTGGACGTGCACCCCACTGAAGGGAATGTTGCGCAGGCCGTGGAAGGCGGCCAGCAGCCAGAAGGTCGGCGTCCGTAACGCTTCCCCGGGGGTGAACTCGTGATGCCGAACAGCCGGCCGGGGATCACCCGAGGGCTCCGCGGCCTCCCGAGGTTCGCCGTCGGGCAGCAGGCCCATGCTCTCCGGCGAGCGGCGGACGAACAGGACGAGAGGCAGCAGCATCAGCACGACGAGCCCCGAGAGGAACGCGGCGGTCCGCCAGCCGAGCTTCAAGACGGCGAGGGCCACGAGGGGAAAGATGAGGAAGCCGCCGAGGGCTTGCCCCGTCTGGACGATGGACATGGCCAGCCCCCGCTTGCGGCGGAACCAGTGGTTGACCGTGGCGATCGTGGCCTGGTTGAAGCCGGCTTGAAAGCCGATGGACAGGGGGCCGATGAACACGAGGACGAAGAGGAGGTAGTTCGGCGTGAAGGCCAGCAGGAGGAAGCCGAGCCCGGCGAGCGTCGTCCCCAGCACCAGCATCACCCGGACGTCGAACCGATCGATGAGATATCCCACGAGCGGCCCTTCCACGGCGGATTCCAGCTTGGCAAGCGAGAAAGGCAGGGACGTCGCAGCCCGACTCAGGTGCATCTCGCTGAGCACGGGGAGGAAATACAGCGTGAAGCCGCTGTTGTACGTCCCGCCCTTCACGGCATCCTGGATGCAGCCGATGATCACGATCCACCAGCCGTAGAACAGGCGTCCCGGGCTTTCCGAAAGTCGTCGCCTCATGACCTCCCTCGTTCCGGAGCCCTGGAGCCTTGGGGATCCGTCGCAAAGGTTCTATCATGGTCGCCGTAGGACAGGAGGCGGACGATGGGCGAGGCGCTGGCCGGCATCCGGGTTGTCGATCTCACGAACAACCAGGCCGGGCCATCCTGCGGCCAGATGCTGGCCTGGCTGGGCGCCGACGTGATCAAGGTCGAGGAGCCCGACCGGGGCGACCCGGCTCGACACACCCATCGCGACCGGCCCGACGCCGACAGCCTCTTCTATCTGTCGTTCAACGCCAACAAGCGAAGCCTGACCCTCAATCTGAAGCACGCGCGCGGCAAGCAGGTGTTCCGGACCCTGCTGAGGACGGCCGACGTGCTCCTGGAAAACTTCGGCCCCGGTGTCATCGAGCGTCTCGGCTTCGGTTACCCCGCGCTCCGCGACATCAATCCACGCCTCGTCTTCGCCAGCATCAAGGGCTTCGGCTCGTACGGGCCCTACCGCGACTACAAGAGCTACGAGCCCATCGCCCAGGCCATGGGCGGCGCCATGAGCGTGACCGGTGTCCCCGACGGCCCGCCGATGTACATGTGGCCGGCGATCGGTGACTCCGGCACCGGGATGCACTGCGTGATCGGCATCCTCGCCGCGCTCATGCAGCGCCACACCACCGGCCAGGGGCAGCAGGTCGAGGTGTCGATGCAAGACGCGGTCGTCAATCTCATTCGGGTCAGCCTGCGTGACCACCAGCGCCACGGCAAGACGCGAGAACGCGCCGGCAACCAGCTCGGTTCCAATGCGCCCGGGACGACGTACCGCTGTGCCCCCGGGGGTGCCAACGACTACGTTTTCATCTACGCGCAGCAACAGATGTGGCACCCGCTGCTGCGCGCCATGGGGCGCGACGACCTCATCGGTGATCCGCGCTACGAAACCGCGGACGCCCGCTGGCAGCGCAAGGCCGAGGTGGACGGTTTGATCGAGGCGTGGACGTCGCAGCGCTCCAAGCACGAGGTCATGAAGATCGTGGCCGGTGCCGGCGTCCCCTGTGGGGCCTGCTTGGACACCGGCGAGGTGCTCGAAGATCCGCATCTTCGGGAGCGCGACATGATCGTGCCCGTCGACCATCCGGTGCGTGGGCGCTACGTCACCGTCGGCAACCCGATCAAGCTTTCCGCCTCACCGACGGCGATTGGGCCGGCGCCCCTGCTCGGCCAGCATCGGCACGACATCCTGGCCGAGCTCGGGTACAGCGAGGCCGAGATCGTCGCGCTCGCAAAAGACGGCGCGGTCTGATCGGCTTCGTGAACACGATCTCGGTCTTGTCGCCGACCTGGATCGCCACACTCGTTCCGCGGGCATCCTTGACCGAGAGCACGGCCCCATCGGTTGCGGCGATCGTTCCGCGCACGCGGACCGGCGCCTGGGCGCTCGCCGCGGCGTATACCAGAAGGAACAAGAACACCAGCGCGCCTCGCGTCGGGAGTCTATTCACGGGGCAGCTCTCCTTGTGGGGCGACTCCGCACGGGGTCAGGCATCGAGCCACACGTTCCAGAGCAGAGCGGCCGGGAAGTTCAACACGCCCTTGACCTGCTTGCGGTAGAGCGAGGGCGCCAGGTACTGACCCCACGGCAGATAGGGCACCTCGTCGTAGGCCAGCAGTTGAATCTGCTCCGCGATCTGCTTGCGCTGGGCGAGGTCGCCGGCCCGGAGCCAGTCGCCGCGCAGTTTTTCCATCTGTTCGCTGCACGACCAGCCGAACCAGGCTTTGTCGCAGGCGCCCGACAGCCCGATATTGACGGCCGGGTTGTTGACGTCGGACGAAATCCAGGTGGCGTGCATGAGGTTCCAGCCGCCGGCGGCCGGGGGTTTCTTTTCCGCCCGCCGAGCGATGACCGTGCTCCAGTCGAGCGACACGAGATCGACCCGGGCCCCGATCTTCTGGAGCTGGTCCCGGAGCACCAGACATGCCCCGTGCATCTCGGGTCGGTCCGTGGGATCGAGGACGACCAGCGGGCGTCCGTCGTAGCCACCCTCTCTCAAGAGCTGCCGCGCGCGATCCAGGTCCGGGCGCGGGGCGCCGGCGCTGCTCTCGTACGGCACGTTGCCACACATGAAGAACGCCGGACACGTCCGGTAGAACTTCGGCTGCCCCACGGCCGCCCGGAGCCACAG
>JBOHPM010000273.1:0-4951 GCA_050731715.1 Candidatus Rokuibacteriota bacterium | reverse complement strand
CTGCATCACCGGTCAGGTGGAAGGCCTGGCAGCGACAGCCGCCGAAGTCCTCCGTTCGCCGCTCGCAGCTCCGGCAGGGCTCGGGCATCCAGTCCTCACCGCGGAAGACGTTGAGGCCCGGGGAGTCGTTCCAGATCCCGGCCAGGGCCCGGTCCCGGACGCTCTCGAAGCCGATCCCGGGCAGCGTGTGGGCGACGTGGCAGGGTAGCACCAGCCCGTCGGGGCTGATCACCATGAACCGCCGGCCCCAGCCGTCCATGCAGGACTTCGGGAACCTCGCGTAGTAGTCCGGAACCACGAAGAGCACTTCCATCGTCCCGCGCAGCCGGTCCCGCGCGGCGGCCGCCACTGTCCGGGCGCGCTCGAGCTGCTCGCGCGTGGGCAGGAGCGCCCCGCGGTTGAGCAGCGCCCAGCCGAGGTACTGGGTGTTGGCGAGCTCGAGCCGATCGGCGGCCAGCGATTCGGCCCGGGCCACGATCTCGTCCACCCGGTCGAGGTTGTGGCGATGCAGCACGACGTTGAGCGTCAGCGGCAGGCCGATGCTCTTCACCCAGCCGGCCACCTCCAGCTTCCGGGCGAAGGACCGGTGACCGGCGATCCGGTCGGAGGCTTCGGCCTCGACGTCCTGGAGGGAGAGCTGCACGTTGTCGAGCCCGCGGGCGCGGAACGCGCGCAGCCGGTCGAGGGTCAGCGGAATGCCGCTGGTGATGAGGTTGGTGTAGAGATCGAGGCGCCGGGCTTCCTCGATCAACACCTCGAGATCATCCCTGAGCAGGGGCTCGCCGCCGGTCAGGTTGAGCTGGACCACCCCCAGATCCTCAGCCTCGCGCAACACCCGGAGCCAGGTCGCGGTGTCGAGCTCCCGGTCGTGGCGCGCGTAGTCGAGCGGGTTGGAGCAGTACACGCAGCGGAGAGGGCAGCGGTACGTCAGCTCGGCCACCAGCGTGTAGGGCCGATAGGGGCTGCTCACGCGCTGTCCTTCACCAGGCCACGGTCGATCATGGCTTGCAAGAAGGCCAGGATCTCGCGCTCCACGCGCTCGCGCGGCTCGCCTCCGGCCTGGGCCGCCAGCTGCGCCACGATCGCTTCCACGGTGTGCTCCCCGGTGCACAGGGCGACGACCGCCGCCGCCGTGGAGTTCAGGGCCAGCCCCTTCTCGGGATAGAGCAGCATGTACTGCTGACCGCGGCGGTCGAAGCGGACTCGGGCCTTGGGGGCCAGGCGCGGCCGGCTCGTGGGCGAGATCATGCCCGTCCGCCGGCGGGGCCCCAGCCGGGCTCGATGTAGGCGGCGTAGAGGGAATCCAGCAGGTGCCAGAGGATCTCGGTCTTGCGGATGAGGGCGGCCACGCAGCGGGCCTGCAGCTCATAGGTCGTGGCGTGGCGGATGACGAAGTCCATCGCCTCCTGGGAATCGCGCCGGGCCCGCGGCACGCGGGAGCGGAAGTACTCCAGCATCTCGCGGCTGACCCACGGATAGTGGCGCTCCCAGGCGATCACCCGCCGCGTCATCAGGTCGGGCGCGAAGAACTCCGTCAGCGAGGAGGCCACCGCCTCGACCAGGCTGCGATCGCGCACCAGCGTCACGTAGCCGTCGCAGGCGAATCGGACGCCGGGCAGCACGGCACGGCAGCTCGCCACCTCCTCGCGGTCGAGCCCCACCCCGTCGGCCAGCCGGAGCCACAGCTCCAGCCCGCCCGTCCCTTCGCCGTCGCCGTCGTGGTCGTGGATCCGCCGGATCCACATCCGCCGGAAGGCCGGATCCTCCGACTTCGACAGGATGATGGCGTCCTTGATGGGGACCCGTGTCTGATAGTAGTAGCGGTTCAGGACCCACTGCTGGAGCTGGAGCTGGCTGAGCTTGCCGTCGTGCATGAGCACGTGATAGCGGTGATGATCGTGATACCGCGCTTCGCCCTCCCGGCGGAGCCACTCCACCAGGGCATCCGCGGACAGCGGGGGACGGGCGTGGGCTTCGGTCACAGGACGATCTCCATGCCGTCGAAGGCGACTTCCCAACCATGCTGGAGGACCGCCTGCCGCTCTGGCGAGTCCTCACGAAGCACGGGGTTGGTGTTGTTGATGTGAATGAAGATCCGCCGCGTGCTCGGCATGGACCCCAGCAGCGCCAGGCTTCCCTGGGGGCCTCCCACGGGGATGTGAGCCATGTCCTCGGCCCGGCTGGGGCCGAGGCCCTGCGCCGGCAGCTCATCGCTGGACCAGAAGGTCCCGTCGAAGAACACGCAGTCGGCTCCGGCGAGCGCCGCCTGCACGGCCGGTGTCACCGCGCCGACGGCCGACGCATAGACCACCGTCCGGCCGGTTCGCGGCTCCCGGATCTTCACGGCCACGTTGTCCTCCCGGTCTGGCGGCAGGCATCCCTCGAGGTGGATCGGCAGCTTGCCGGGGACGGCGACGGCGGAGAGCACGAGACCGGTTGGCCGGCCGTCGGCGGTCATCTCCTCCTCGTGGCCGGGCTTCAGCACCCGCCACGTCACCTGGCCGGGAAAGCGCTGCAGGGTCCGGTACAGGGTGTTGGCCTCGGTGAAGCCCCGTCGCACGCGATCGGTGGCATACACCGTCAGCGGGTGGGACTCGCGCAGCGACAGGAGCCCCAGGCAGTGATCGAGGTCGCCGTTGGTGAGGACGATGCCGGCGATGGGAGAGTGGCGCGGAGCCCGCGGGTGGAGCGGAGGGAAGCTCTCGATCTGGGCCCGGATTTCTGGCGAGACGTTCAGGAGGAACCACGCCACGCCGTCAACGCTGACGGCGACACACTCCTGAGTTCGCGGCAGCGCGGGTAGGCTGCCGTCGCGGAGGCCCCGGCAGTTTCGGCAGCCGCAGTTCCACTGCGGCGCTCCGCCCCCTGCGGCCGAACCGAGAACCCGGATACGCACGGTCACCGGAGATGATACAGCCCTTCGGGCCGGCCGGCGGGGGCCGTCACGAAGGGCTGATTATGGCGCGGGGGATCCGCCCCTAAAAGGAGTCCGGGTCGTCCCGATCGAAATCGTCCTGGTACGAGTTGATCTCGGCGTCCATCTTGATCTCTACGAAGGCCGGCGTTTCCCACGTCATCGGCGCTCACCTCCCGGTCAGATGGTAAAGGCGGTTACAAGCACGGAAGATAGAGGAGATACCGGGCGCCTGTCAAGGCGTGGTGACCAGATCCGCGGGCCGGATGGGCAGGCGGGTGACGGCGATGCCCAGCGGGCGCACCGCGTCGGCCACGGCGTTGGCCAGCGCCGCCGGCGCCCCGATCGTGCCCCCCTCCCCCATGCCTTTGATGCCGCCGGGGAAGAACGGCGCCGGCGTTTGCAGATGCCCGATCCGGGGCTCGGGGAAATCGTCCGCCCGCGGCAGCGCGTAGTCCATCAGCGTTGCCGTCAGGAGCTGGCCCTGGTCGTCATAGACGATCCCCTCCCGGAGGGCCTCGCCCGCGCCCTGGCATACCGCGCCGTGCACCTGCCCCTCCACGAGGAGAGGATTGATCACCGGCCCGCAATCCTCGACGACCGTGTAGCCGAGCACGCGCACGGCGCCGGTCTGGGGATCGACTTCCACCACGGCCACGTGGACGGCGCCCGAGAAGGTCGCGCCGGGCGGATCGAAATAAATCGTCGCCTCCAGCCCCGGCTCCACGCCCGGCCCGAGCCCGCCGACGGGCGGCGCGTAGGCGGCCCGCGCGATGTCGAGGAAGGAGACGGCGCGCTGGGGCAGGCCCTTCACGTGGGCACTGCCGTCATCGAGGACGATGTCCTCGGGGGCGGCCTCCAGCAGACGCGCGGCCAGCCTCGTCACCTTACCTCGCACCACCTCGGCCGCCGCGCCGGCGGCCCCCATCATTGCCACGGCCCCGCGGCTGCCGAAGGTCCCGCTGCCGGCCGGCCCGCCGTGCGAGTCGACCGGCTGCACGCTGACGCGCTCGAGCGGAACGCCCAGCCGGTCGGCCAGGATCTGACCCAGCGCCGTCGCATGACCCTGGCCTTGCGAGGGGAAGCTCACCGCGCAGCGCACCGCCCCATCGGGCTCGACGCGAACCATCGCGGCCTCGATTCCGGGGACGTCCGGCATGCCGCGCCGGCGGAAGACCTCGGCGCCCATGCCGGTGTACTCCGTGTAGCAGGCGATCCCGATCCCCACGCAGCGCCCGGCGCCCCGCGCCCGCTCACGCTCGCGCGTGAGCTCATCGTAGCCCGCCAGGTCGAGCGCGTGCGCCAGCGCCGTGGGGAAATCCCCGCTGTCGTACGTCATGCCGCCCGCCGACGTGAACGGGTAGCGCTCGCGCGGGATCAGATTGCGGCGGCGCACCTCCGCGGGATCCAGGGACAGATGCTCGGCGACCAGGTCCAGCGTCCGCTCCATCGCGAACGCCCCCATCGTCATCCCCACACCCCGGTAGGCGCCCAGCGGCGACTTGTGGGTGGCCACCGCCACCGCCTCGTACGCGTAGGCCGGCGTCAGGTACGGCCCGGGCAGGATGGAGGCCGTGCCCAGGGGCTCCAGCGCCTGGGTCAGCGGATAGATGTGGTAGGCGCCGGCGTCGGAGACGGCGCGAGCTCGCAGCGCCAGGAGCCGGCCCTGGAGGTCGGCCGCCACCTGTAGCTCCACCCTCTGCTCGCGGGCATGCGAGCCCGCCGCCAGATTGTCCCGCCGCTCCTCGATCCACTTCACCGGCCGTCTCAGCGTGAGGGCCAGCGCCGCCACGACCACGTCTTCGGGAAACACGTGCACCTTGAGGCCGAAGCCGCCGCCGACGTCGGGGACGACCACCCGCACGTGCGACTCGCTGAGCCCCAGCGCCCCGGCCAGCGCGGCGCGGAGGATCTGCGGCGTCTGCGTGGACGCCCACACCGTGAGTGTCGTCCCATCCCAGTCAGCGACCACGCCGCGGGGCTCCAGCGGTGCCGGCGCGCAGCGGCCGTGGCTGAGGGTCTCGCGCAGCACGTGCG
>JBOHPM010000272.1:0-4978 GCA_050731715.1 Candidatus Rokuibacteriota bacterium | reverse complement strand
ACCCCGTTCCGGACTCCCTCTTTGTCATCACAGCGTACCGCCTGGGGCCCAAAGCGCTGAAGGCACTCCGGCGTCGGCGCAGGAGAAATCAATGAGGCAGGCGATATATCCGGCTGGTTGGGACGAAGATCGTGTTCGACGCGTTCTGGAGCACTACGAGGCGCAGTCAGACGAGGAGGCTGTCGCCGAAGACGAGGCTGCCTATGAGGCAACGACCCACACGGCGATGGAGGTTCCGGTCGAACTCGTGCCGGCGGTACGTGAGCTGATCGCCAAGCGGCGCGCCGGATGAAGCATCACCGTCGGCCCAGGAGCGCGGGCGCTATACTCAGGACGTGAGGCGTCGAGGAGGCTCCCTCCGAATCCCATGAGCCGCTTCTACATCGTCGACGGGCATTCGCACCTGTTCCGGGCCTACCACGCGGTGGGCTACCTCTCGACGTCCAAGGGGATGCCCAGCCACGCCGTGCTCATCCTGAGCACCATGCTGTGGAAGCTGATTCGCGAAGAGCAGCCGGAGTATCTCGGGATCGCCTGGGACGCCCCCGGGCCCACCTTCCGCGACTCGCTCTTCACCCAGTACAAGGCCACCCGCACGGGCATGCCCGACGACCTGGTGCGCCAGCTTCCCTACGTGCGGCGCCTGTTCGAGGCTCTGCGCACCCCGGTGGTGGAGGCCCCGGGATACGAGGCGGACGACGTCTTGGCGACGCTGGTGGCCCGCGCCCTGGAGCGCGATCTGGACGTCGTGCTCGTCACCGGCGACAAGGACCTCCTGCAGCTCGTGGGACCACGCGTCAAGGTGCTCAGCGTGATCGGGCGCACGGGCGAGCCCGTTCTCTACGACGAGGCGAAGGTCCGCGAGCGATGGGGCGTGGACCCGGCCCAGATCGCGGACGTCCTGGCCCTCATGGGCGACTCCATCGACAACATTCCGGGCGTGCACGGGGTCGGTGAAAAGACGGCCGTCAAGCTCATCGGGCAGTTCGGCAGCGTGAGCAAGCTGTACGAGAACTTGTCACTGGTCGGCGGCAAGCTGCGGGAGACCCTGGCCGCCGGGCGGAAGGAGGCGTTGCTCTCGCGGGAGCTGGCGCTGCTGAACCACGAGGTGCCGATCGCCGTCGAGCTCGAGGCGTTCCGGCGTGTCGAGCCCGACTGGACCCGGCTCCGCGCGCTCTGGATGGAGATGGAATTCAGCCGCCTCCTCAAGGAGCTGCCGGCCCAGGCCGGCGCCGTGCAGGTGGTCGCCGAGCCCGCCGAGCGGCTGAACAACGCCGCAGCCATCACCGCCTGGCTGGCCCGCGTGCCGGCCGGCGCCCCGATCGCCATCGACTGGGCGGGCCATCCGCAGCCGCCCGTTCCCCACGTCGAGGGCCTCGGCCTCTATCATCCCGTCGCCGGGGCGGCGGCCGTTGCCGCCGAGCAGGCTGGCGAAGCGGCGACCCTGCTGGGGACGCGGGAGCTGATCCTGCACGACGGCAAGGCCCTGCTCGAGTGGTGGCTCGAGCATGCGGGCCGCGCGCCTGCGCTCCACGACAGCGGCGTCGCCGCGTATCTGCTCAACTCCGCGCGCTCCACCTATCGCCTCGAGGATCTCTGCATGGAGGCCTTCGGCGACTGCCCGCCCGCGCTGGGCGCGGCCACGCCCGCCGCGGAGCGGATCGACGTCCTGGCCGCGCGCGCGCCCTGGGTGGCGCGGTACTGGACGCACGCCGCCGGTGAGCTGGAGCGCGAGGAGCTCCGCGCCCTCTACGACGAGATCGAGCGGCCGCTGGTGCCGGTGCTGGCCGTCATGGAGCGTCACGGCATCCGCGTGGAACCCGCCCGTCTGGAGGCCTTCGGCAAGGAGCTGGAGCGGCAGCTCGACACGCTCACCCGGGAGACCTACCAGCTCGCCGGCGAGGAGTTCACGATCGCGTCGCCCAAGCAGCTGGCCCGCATCCTGTTCGAGAAGCTCAAGCTGCCCACGGCCCGGCGCACCAAGACCGGCTACTCCACGGACGCCGACGTCTTGACCGAGCTCGCCCTGGGTCATCCCTTGCCGGCCAAGGTTCTCGAGCACCGCGTGCTGGCCAAGCTCAAGGGCACCTATGCCGACGCCCTGCCGGGCCTGGTGAATGAGGCGACCGGGCGGATCCACACGACCTTCAATCAGCTCGTAGCCGCCACCGGCCGGCTCAGCTCCCAGGACCCCAACTTGATGAACATCCCCATCCGCACGGAGCTCGGCCGGCGGATCCGGGCGGCGTTCATTCCGGCCGCGGGCTGGCGGTTCGTGGCCGCCGATTACTCGCAGATCGAGCTGCGGATCCTGGCCCATCTCAGCGAAGAGCCGGCCATCATCGCGGCCTTCCAGCGTGGCGAGGACATCCACACGCGGACGGCGTGCGCGGTCTTCAAGATCGAGCCGGCCCAGGTCACCTCGCTCCAGCGCACCATCGCCAAGAGCGCCAACTACGCGATCCTCTACGGGGTGTCGGCCTTCGGGTTGAGCCAGGCCACCAAGATCGACCAGCGGGAGGCCCAGCGCTACATCGACGAGTACTTCACCGCGCACCCCCGGGTGCGCGCGTTCATCGACCGCACGCTGCAGGATGGGCGCCAGCAGGGCTGGGTCGGAACCCTGCTGGGCCGGCGCCGGTACCTGCCGGATCTCAAGGCCCAGAACCCGGTGATTCGGAACGCCGCCGAGCGCATGGCCATGAATGCCCCGGTGCAGGGGACGGCCAGCGACATGATCAAGATCGCCATGGTTCGCGTGCAGGCCGCGCTGGACGCCCGGGGGCTGCGCGCCCGGATGCTGCTCCAGGTGCACGACGAGCTCCTGTTCGAGGTCCCGCCCGACGAGGTGGCGGCGGTGGAGGCCCTGGCCCGCGAGATCATGGCCGCCGCGCTACCCCTGCGGGTGCCGGTGGTCGTGGACGTGAAGGCGGGCACGGACTGGTCCGAGGTGTGAGCCGGCCCTTCCTCCTGGTCGGGCTCACCGGCGGGATCGCTACCGGCAAGAGCACGGTGGCCGCGATGTTCCGGGCCCTGGGCTGCCCCCTGATCGATGCCGATGTGCTGGCCCGCGAGGTTGTCGAGCCCGGGGAGCCGGCTCTCGCCCAGATCGCGCGCGAGTTCGGGAGCGGGGTGCTGGGCGCCGACGGACGTCTCGATCGCAAAGCCGTGGCCGCCGTGGTCTTCGCCGACGCCGATCGACGCCATCGGCTGGAGGCGATCACCCATCCGCGGATCCGGGAGCGGCTGGCCGACCGGCTCGCCGCGCTGACCCGGAGCAGTTTCGACGCAGTGGTGATCTTCGACGCCGCGGTGATCGTCGAGAGCGGCGGCTACCGCGAGATGGACAGGCTCGTCGTGGTGGTTGCCGACGAGGCCACCCAGCTGGCCCGGCTCCGGGGGCGCGATGGCCTCACCGAACCGGAGGCGCTCCAGCGGATCCGCAGCCAGATGCCGCTGGCCGAGAAGGCGAAGCTGGCCGATCACGTCATCGACAACTCTGACGACCGCGCCGCTACCGAGGCCCAGGTGCGGCAGGTATACGCCACCCTGCTCGCCGAGCAGCAGGCCCGGCCGCATCCCTGAAGGGGCCCGGTGGACACGAAGCGCAGGGCCCTGGGCCAGCATTTCCTCCGTGATCCCCAGATAGCGCAGGCGATCATCGACCTCCTCGCGCCGAGCCAGGGCGACCTGGTGATCGAGATCGGGCCGGGCGAGGGCGCGCTTACGGCCGGGCTGCAGCGGCGGGCGGGGCGGGTGATCGCCCTCGAGATCGATCCGGCGCTGGTGGCGCGGCTCCGGGCCCGGCTGTCGAGCGTCGAGGTCATTGAAGCGGATGCCCGCCAGTGGAACTATCGGACCCTGCCCAGGAGCCCAGGGGGCCGAGTCCTGGTCATCGGCAACCTGCCCTACAGCGTCGCCAAGCCAATCCTCCAGTCGCTCGTCGAGGCCCGGACCGCGATCGACGAGATGGCCCTGATGCTGCAGCGCGAGGTTGCCGATCGGGTAGCCGCCCCACCCGGTGGGCGAATTTACGGAGGCCTCAGCGTGCTGACCCAGCTCTACTGCGACGTCCGGGTGGCCTTGCGGGTCCCGGCGGGGGCGTTTCGGCCCCCGCCCCGCGTGGAGTCCGCGGTGCTGCATCTCCGCGTATTGCCTGGGCCACGGGTGGCTGTCCAGGACGAGCGCCGCTTCAGCAGCGTAGTTCGCGCGGCCTTTGCCCATCGGCGCAAGACGCTGACCAACGCCCTGGCCGGTAGCCTGGGCCTGCCCGCCGACTACGTCCGCGCGGCGGCCGAGGCAGCCGGGATCGATCCCGGCCGGCGCGCCGAAACCCTCACAATTCCTGAGTTTGCGGCCCTGGCCGCCCGGCTATCATAGGGGCCTATGTGGATCCCGACCCGATGGATGCTGGCGGTTCTGGTGGCGCTCACGGTCGTAGGCGCCGGGACTCTCGCCTACCGGTGGCGGGCCGCCACCAGCGAGCCCGAGCCCACCGCCGTCGCGGCCCCGGAGCCGGCGATGCCTTCCCCACGGCTGCGGATGCAGACCGTCACCCTCCGGCGAGGGGACACTCTGGTGGCAGCGCTGGTCCGGGCCGGCATGGAGGCTCGGGTGGCGGGCCAGGTCGCCGCTGCACTGGGCCGGGGCGGCCTGGACCTCAAGCGGCTGCGGCCCCGGGACGCGATCGAGATCGCCTGGAGTCCGGCCGATACCCCCACGGCCGTCACGGTCCAACCCAGCCCCTGGCTCGGCTATGCGGCGGTCGCCGAGGAGGAGGGCTGGACCGTCAAGCGCCTGGAGACGGCAGCCGACGTCCGGGTCGTCACGGTGCAAGGGAAGGTCGAGCGATCCCTGTTCGAGGCGATCGAGCAGGCCGGCGAGTCGGCCTCGCTGGTCCTGGCCGTGGTCAACATCTTCGAGTGGGACTTCGACTTCACCGCCGACACCCGCGCCGGTGACCGCTTCCGTCTCCTCG
>JBOHPM010000271.1:0-5001 GCA_050731715.1 Candidatus Rokuibacteriota bacterium | reverse complement strand
TCAGGCCCTTGAGGCCTTCGGTGGAGAACTCCCAGATGTCGCCGCCCTTGTCGACGCTCAGCGTCTTGGCCTTGTCATCGACGGCGGTCACGGTACCGGTCCACTGGTACTGCTTGGGAGCGGCCAGCGACCAGGTCGCCACGAGGGTGATCACGGCCAGGACTGCGATGAGAGCGACGATCGCTCGGTTGCGCATGGCCTCCGTCCTTTCCGGGCAGGTCGGTCGGTGCTGGTGCACGTCCCCCGGCGTTCCGGGGGGCGCCGGGAGTGTCGATCCGACGCTCCAGCATGTCAAGACCGCCGCCCTGCCGCCGCGGCCCGGCCCCCAGACGGGCCACGGCTCAGGCCCGGTGCAGCGAGAAAATCGCGGCGGGCTCGCGCGCGGGGTCGAGGCTCAGGCGCAGCCGGGGGCCGCGCACGTCCTGCCAGGTGTCGGTGAGCCGCTCGTGGAGCCGGTACGTGGCATCCGCGGCGATGCCGAGCTCGTGAAGGGGAACCTCCGCCCACGCCGAGTGGGGGGCGTAGGGATCGAGGTTCACCGCCACCAGGACGACGTCGGCGCCGTCCGCCTTGCCGTAGAAGAGGACGTGGGGGTCGTCGGCGGGATGGAAGCGCAAGTTGGTGTAACCCTGCAGCGCGCGGTGCTCGCGGCGGAGCCGATTGAGCGTCGTCACCAGATCCCCGAGGTTGCCGGGGGCGTGCCAATCGCGCGCCTTCAGCTCGTACTTCTCGGAGTTCAGGTATTCTTCCGAGCCCTCCGCGTAGGGCAGGTTCTCGCCCAGCTCGTAGCCCGAGTAGATGCCGTAGAGCGAGGACAGGGTGGCCGCCAGCACCAGCCGCATCCGGAACGCCGGCCGTCCCCCCTTCTGCAGTGTGGCGTGCAGGATGTCCGGCGTGTTGGGCCAGAGGTGGCCCCGGAAATAGTCGGCCACGGGCGGCCGGGTGATCTCGGTCAGGTAGTCGATCAGCTCCTGCTTGTCGTTGCGCCAGGTGAAGTACGTGTAGGACTGGGTGAAGCCCGCCTTGGCCAGCACCTTCATCATCGTCGGGCGGGTGAAGGCCTCGGCCAGGAAGATCACGTCGGGGTGGCGGTCCTGGATGGCGCGGATCAGCCACTCCCAGAACCTCACCGGCTTGGTGTGGGGATTGTCGACGCGGAAGGTCCTGACACCGTGGCCGATCCAGTGCTCGAGCGTGCGCCGCATCTCCTCCCACAGTGGGCGTGGGTCGGCGCAGTTGAAGTTGAGCGGATAGACGTCGTGGTATTTCTTGGGCGGGTTTTCCGCGTACTTGATGGTCCCGTCCGGCCGGTGAAAAAACCACTCGGGGTGCTCGCGCACCCAGGGGTGATCGGGCGAGCACTGGATGGCGAAGTCCAGGGCCACCTCGAGGCCGAGCGCGCGGGCCCGTTCCACGAAGCGGGCGAAGTCCTCCAGCGTGCCCAGCTCGGGGTGCACCGCGGTGTGGCCGCCTTCGGCCGCGCCGATGGCCCAGACGCTACCGGGATCGCCTGGCTGGGCGATCAGCGTGTTGTTGCGCCCCTTGCGGTGGGTCCGCCCGACGGGATGGATCGGCGGCAGATACACGACGTCGAAGCCCATGGCCGCCGCGCGCTCGAGCTGGGCCTCGGCGTTCTTGAAAGTCCCGTGGCGGTCCACACTGCCCGACCGCGGAAAGAACTCGTACCAGGCGGCGAAGCGGGCGCGCTCGCGATCGGCCACGACCTCGAAGGCGCGCTCGGCCGGCGTCGCCTCGCGGCGGTCCAGGTGGCGCCCCATGAGATCGGCCAGCGCCGGCTCCCGGGCGGCGGCGACGGCCTCGGCCAGCCCGTCACGGTGGCCGATCCGTCGCGCCCAGGCGCCCAGGGCCTCGGCGTCAGCGCCCTGCGCACGCCGGCCGGCCTCGGCGACCAGCGCCGCGCCCTCCAGCAGCTCGCTGCCCACGTCCTGCCCGGCTGCCACCCGCTTGTCGAGGTCGGCCAGCCAGGAGTGGAACGGGTCGGGCAGGGCCTCGATGGTGAAGAGCCAGCGGCCCGGAGCATCGAGCGGGAAGCGGCCGGCCCAGCGGTCGTTGTCGACGAAGCGCATCGGGCTTTCCCGCCACCGGGTGGCGCTCGCCGGGCGATACCTGAGAAAGGCCACCAGCACGTCGTGGCCGTCCTTGAAGATGTCGGCGGCCACCTCCACGACGTCGCCCACCTCGCGCTTGACCGGATAGCGTCCGCCGTCCACGGCAGGCGCGATGTTCTCGATGACGACCGTGCGTCGCGGATCGGCCGGGTCGCCGGGCACTCAGCGCCACCTGGCCACGAGATAGACCTTCTGCCGCTCGAAGGCGATGGCCACCGACTCGAGCGTCGCCTCCGTGCCCGCCGCGTCCCGGGCGGTGGTGGCCGCCACGAAAGCCGCGGTGCGGCCGAGATAGAGCGGCACCAGCGAGCGGATGAGGTGATCACGGTGCACCACGCCGTAATGGTGGGCCAGGGCGAAGTCGTAGATGACCCGGGCCCACAGATCGTCGGGGAAGCGCAGGCGAGCGGCGTCACCGCCGTCCAGGGCCAGCACCTCGCCGAACGTCTCCGGGGCCAGGACGTCCTCCCAGAGGGACGCGAGATCGCGCAGTCCTTGCCGGAAGGCGCCTACCATGCGCTCGACGTCGACGGCCATGGGCTCGGTGCCGGGCACGATCGGCTCGCCCACCGCGGGGACCGCCTCGCTGCCCCGGACGTCCAGCCACAGGTCTGGATGGCGATCCATGACCGTGAAGGCAGCGCCCAGGGTCTGGGCCACCATCGTGGGCAGATCGGTGGTGCGCGTGCGCGAGGCCACGCGGCGGACGCCCAGCCAGGCCTCCCGGACCGCGAAGCCGTCCGCGATCGCGGTGCCGACGATCCAGAGATCGGTGACGTCGCGTCCGGTCCGGCGCCAGTGCGGCTGGGCCAGGAGGTGCTCGATGAGCCGCGCCGAGAGCGTCTGGGAGCCGGCCAGGGGCTGGCGCAGCCGACGGCCGTAGAGGGCACGGATCAGCGGGGCCAGCACCAGATTGGTCATCGTTCCGTCGTAGCGATGGCGCGCGTAGGCGGGCATCACGAAGTCGGCCTTGTCCTCCAAGATGGGTCGCAGCAGCCTGGCGATCCATTCGTCGGTCACCGTGCTCACGTCGGCCTCGAGGACGACCGCGGCGCGGACCTTCAGGCGCTGGGCGGCCTCGAGGACGAGGCGCAGGGCCGGGCCGCGGCCGGGCACCCCGTGGTACGGCACCGCCGCCCGCTCGGTGATGGGCGCGGCGTGTCGGGCCAACACGACGGGCAGGCCGCCGGCGCCGAGCAGCTCGGGAGTCCGGTCCGAGGAGCCGGCATCGGCATTGATCAGCACGGCCGACACGCCGGGGAAGTGCTGGTCGAGCCCGACCCGAGCCGCCTCGGCCACGGCGGGCGCGGTCGCCGCGTGATTGTAGGTGAGCAGACAGACGGCGAGGTCGCGGGAGCCCGCCCGGGCCAGCTGCTCGTCGAGGGGCACGACGGGGACGGCCTCGGCGCCGGGCGCCGCCGGGAGGCTGGGGCCGCCGGCGGCTCCCGGCCTGGCGTCGGCGGTCATCGGACGAGATGGGTCATCAGCGCCAGGTGGTCCGTGAGATGACGGGTGAGCAGGAAGCTGCGCCGAACGTGCTCACGGCCGGCCGCGCCCATGCGGGCGATCAGCTCGGGGTTGTTGAGGAGATGGCGGATGCGGAAGGCGGCGCCTTCCACCGAGTGCACGGTATAGCCGGTCACCTCGTTGACGATCTGCTGGGGCAGGCCGCCGGCAAATCCACCGACGACCGGCTTGCCCTTCCACATCGCCTCGGCCGCGCCGAGCCCGAACCCCTCCCGCACCGACTTCTGGAGCACGATGGTCGCGCCCCGCTGGAGCGCGTTGATCTGCCGGTGAGCGTCGGGGGGCAGCTCCAGGACCACGATGTCGGGGTCGTGGTGCGCGGCTTCGCGCAGCTCGGCCAGGACATCGAGGCTCTCGGGCTCGTCGCCGGCGGTGCCGGCCACGACCAGCCTCACGTCGTGGTGCTTCTTCACGAGGCGGTAGGCGTTGACCACTCCCAGGGGGTCCTGGGCCGGGGTGAAGGCGCTAACTTGGAGGAGCAGTGGCTTGTCGACGGCGACGCGGAGGGCCCCGAGGATTACGGCCACCTCGCGCGGCATCAGATCGCGGTTCTTCTCGGACAACGGATCGATGGAGGGATGGACGACGTACTGGGGGATGTCGAGGCGGTGACCGAACTCGGGCAGGGAGAAGACGGCCGCGTCGTACTGGGCCACGAACGGGCGGAACAGGGACCAGGCGCGGCGCTGGGGACGCGAGCAGTCGAAGTGGCAGCGCCAGACCCAGCGACCGTTGGTGCGGTGCGCGACCAGGCTGACCGGCTGGATGTCGTGCACGAAGACGAGATCGGCCTCCAGGGAGAGCTTCTTGGCGTTGATGCGGTTCATCTCGGTCCAGTGGGTCAGGGCGCCGTCGGCCAGCACGCGCTCCGTGCCCTCCAGGGCGGCCTGCAGGGAACGGGTGGTCGCGTAGAAGGCCGGATCGCCGCCCGTGATCTCCCAGCGGGCGTCGATCTCGAGCTCGTTCACCAGTGGGACGGCGGTCGTGAGGAACTCGGCGGAGCCGCCGCCGAAGCGACCGCCGCTCACGTGCAGGGCCCGGCGCCCGCGCACGCGCTCGGCGAGCTTGTAGATGATGTCGATGACGCCGGGCGGCGCGACCTGCCGGTAGTCATCAAGGGTCATGGTAGCGGGGCCCGTGAGACCGGCATGGACCGAGGGTGGCCTGCTCTAGGTGCTGGGTGGCTCCGGTGTCTTCCCCGATTTATTGAAGGCCGAGGGTGGGCTGCTTTAGGTGCGGCGTGGCTCCGGCCTGCGCGGGTCATACGGTCTGGGACTCCAGTGCCTCGTCGATGAGGCTCAGCAGGCGGGCGCGGACGCGCTCCAGGCTCGTCATGTACCCGTCG
>JBOHPM010000270.1:0-5003 GCA_050731715.1 Candidatus Rokuibacteriota bacterium | reverse complement strand
GGGCCAGGGCGAAGCGGGCGGGCGGCGGCGCCTGCGGCTGCCGCCGCGACCGATAGAACGCCAGGGCCCGATCGATCATCGACATGTCCGTTCGCAGTCCTCCTGTGAGCAACCCGCCTGCCAAGCTTACAACACCGGCACGGGCGGCAAGTTCCCTGCGCGCGTCCAATCTGGATAACCATCGACGGGGCCGAGGGTTTTCTGCAGTACGATTAGGTGTGCTGCGAGGCGTTCTCGGCGGCTTCCGGCTCTCCTGGACTCCTATTTTGATGACCTATTTCTGCTACGGCGCCAGTGCCGTGACAGGCGTCGCCGAGCTGTTCTTCCAGAAGGACGTGCTCAAGCTGAGCCCGGCCGAGGCTGCCGGGATCGCCTTCTGGCTGAGCCTGCCCTGGTCCATGAAGATGATCGCCGGGGTGGGCTCCGACGTGTACCCGCTGTTCGGCAGCCGCCGCACGGCGTACCTGCTGCTGGGCGCCGGGCTCACGCTGAGCGGCTACGGGCTGCTGGCGACGAGCGTCGACACCAAGAGCGCCTACCTGGTGGCGGCCCTGCTGGTGGCCATCGGCTTCATGGTGCAGGACGTCGTCGCCGACGCGCTCAGCGTGGAGGTGGCCGAGCGTGACGAGGATATCGGCCAGATCCAAACGCTGGGTCGCATGGCCCTGTTGCTCGGGGGGATCAGCGTGGGGTACCTGTCGGGCTGGTTGGCCGGCACCTTCGGCTCCCGCCTGACGTTCGCGACCGCCACGGTCCTGCCGATCCTGGTCTCGCTGAGCCTGACCATGAGTCTGCGGCAGCGCGCGCGACCCCGACCCGCTCCCGCCGTCGCCGCCGCGGGCCCCCTCAGTGCCGGCAAGGCCAGGCTCGTCCTGGCGGTGGGTCTCTGCTACGCCGCCCTGGGCGTAGGCCTCGAGACATTGCAAATCAGCTTCGCCAGGGAAATCGTGCTCGTCGTCTCGATGGTGCTCATCAGCCTGCTGCTCCAGCGGGTCGGCATCTCGCGCGGCGTGGCGGTGGCCTCCATCGTGATCTTCCTGTTCCGCGCCACGCCGGGCGTGGGCCAGGGCTACGGCTACTGGGCCATCGACCGTCTGGGCTTCGACCAGCAGTTCCTCGGGCTCCTGGCCCAGGTCAGCTCCGTGCTCAGCCTGCTCGGCCTGCTCGTCTTCCGCAAGACCATCGTCAAGCGCCCGGTCAGCTTCACCCTGTTCTGGGTGGTCATCGCCGGCACGCTCCTTTACCTGCCCAACATCGGCCTCTTCTACGGGCTCCACGACTGGCTGGGCGTCAGCGCCCGCACGCTGGCCTTCATCGATACCACGATCTCGGCCCCCCTGGGCCAGCTCACCATGGTCCCCATGCTGGTGCTCATCGCCAAATCGGCGCCGCGCGGCGCCGAAGCCACGATGTTCGCCATCATGGCCTCGTTGATGAACCTGGCGCTATCGGCGAGCCAGCTCTTCACCCAGTACCTGAACGAGCTTTTCCACGTGACCCAGCAGGACTACTCGAATCTCGGTCAGCTCATGATCATCGTCGGCATGATCGGGCTCCTGCCGTTGCTCGCGCTGCCCTTGCTGTGGAACGAGGAGCGGGGGGCGGAGCCCGGCGGCGTGGCCGATCCTGAGAGGAGCGCACTCCATGGGTGAGATCTTGCACGTGTCGCGCGTTCGCATCGTGAAGGACAAGGGGCCCCGGCGCCGCGCCTTCATCGAGCCCTTCGCCGAGCCGGTGGTGTACGGCCTGCACGGCGGCGTCAAGAAGTTCTACGGCGTCGAGCCCGAGGAAGAGCTGCCGACGACGCTCGACCACATCGTGGCCGCCGTGGCCGGCTGAATGACGGGCACGCTGGCGGGTGCGCTGGCGGCTCGGAAGATCCCCACCCAGCCCGATCGCCTGCAGGCCGAGGCCGAGGGATTCATCGAGAACGTGGAAGGCCGGCCCCTCATCACGCGCATCAAGGTCCACTACAAGGTCCGGGTACCCAGGGGCAAGCGCGACGAGGCCCGCCGGGCCATCGACGTGCACGAGAAGGGCTGCCCGGCCTCCCAGTCGGTGCAGCGCGGCATCGCGATCGAGTGGGACGGCGAAATCGAGGAGGAGGCTTAGGGCGGCGGGATCCGGCCGCGAACCTCGAAGGCCCCGTCGCCACGGGGGGTGATGACGATCATTTCCCCCTGGGCCGGGTGGATGCCGATGGCAGCCCCGATGTTGATCCCGTGGGTGACGAGGATGACGTTGCCCGACGCCGGCCGCGTTCCGGCGAGCATGCGGATGGCGGCGGCACGCTCGGGCTCGCGGCTGCGATCGTGAATCAGGTTGTCGAGCGGAGGGTGGGGCTCGGCCCGGCCGAACGCGAGCTGCCCCGTCTCCAGGCATCGGCAGAACCGACTCGAGAGCACTTGGCCCACCGGAATGCCGCGGGCTCGGAAGGCCGCGCCGAGGCGACGGGCTTCGTCCCGCCCATGGTCGCTGAGGTTACGCTGGCCCGCGCAGTCCTCCACGCGGAACCCCGGCGGATCACCGACGCCGGGTGTGGTCGTGGCGTGCCGGAGGAGCACCACCTGGCCGCCGCCTTTGAGCACCTCCCACAGGGCGTCGCTGCCCGCCACGCTCCCCGGCCAGGCCCCGAGCAGCCCCATGGCGAGGATGACGATCCTCACCGGCCCGATCCTGCCGGCTCCCGAGCCGTGCTCGGCGCGGCGCCAGCCATGAAGTGCACCAGGTTCTCAATGTCTTCCTCGGTGAGCGACTGGGCCACCATCGTCATCATGCCATCGAGGTCACTCGTCGTCTTCGCCTTGTAGCCGCGCAGCCGCTTGAGGAGATAGGCGAAGTCCTGCCCGGCCAGGCGGGCGACCTGGTTCAGTCCCATGAGCTGGGGGCCGTGGCACGACCCGCAGTGCAGGCTCTGGGCCAGCGGGCGGCCGGCCGCGGCCCGTGTCGCGTCGATCTCGGCCGGCCGGGCCCGCGGAATCTGGGCGGCGTAGTAGGCGGAAAGGTCCGCCATGTCCGCGTCGCTCAGGTTGACCGCGAAGGGCGACATCTGGACGTCGCGGCGCCGGCCGTCGCGGTACATGATGAGCTGCCAGTGCGTGTAGAAGGCCGGCATGGCCGCCAGCGATGGCGTTGCTGGGATGACGGCGTTGCCGCCGACCCCATGGCAGGGCACGCACGCCTCTGCTTTCCTCCGCCCCGCCTCGACATCGCCGCCGCCGGCGACGGAGACGACCGCGAGGATTACAACGATGACGGCAACGCTGGCACCGGCGGCGAGGCCTGCGGCGTTGACGATGGGAGGGCGACGAGCCATACGATTCCGAAGACGGACCGGGAGGGGGCCGTCAAGGCCCCCTCCCGTGAGCGTTACTTCTTGTAGCTGATGTGATAGATCGCGCCGGTGTAGTCGTCGCTGAGCAGGATCGAGCCGTCCTTCATCTGCACGGTGTACACCGGTCGGCCCCAGGGCTGGTTCTTCTCGAGAAAGCCCTCGGCAAACACCTCGTACTTCGGCACGTCGCCCGCCCGCAGCGTGACCATCATCACCTTGTAGCCGGTCTTCTCCGTGCGATTCCAGGCGCCGCGCTGGGCGAGGAACGCGCGGTTCCGGTACTCGGGCGGGAACATCGAGCCGGTGTAGAACATCACGCCGTTGCCGCCCACGTGCGGGCCCGTCTTGAGCAGCGGCGGCGCGAACTCGCTGCAGGAACGCCCCTTGCCGAAGTCGGGATCGGGGATGTCGCCCTGGTGGCAGTACGGGTAGCCGAAGTGCAGCCCCTTCTTCGGCGCGTGGTCGAACCGGTCGTTCGGCACGTCCTCGCCCATCCAGTCCCGGGCGTGGGTCGTGAAGTACAGCTCCTTCGTCGCCGGGTGCCAGTCGAAGCCCACGCTGTTGCGCACGCCGAGGGCCCAGTACTCGAAGCCCGAGCCGTCCGGGTTGATCCGCGAGATGTTGGCGTGGGTGTCGGGCGGGATGCAGATGTTGCAGGGCGCGCCGATGTTGAAGTACAGCTTGCCGTCCGGCCCGAACGCCAGGTACTTCCAGCCGTGCGGCGCGTCCTTGGGCAGCGTGTCGTAGACCACTGTCATCGCCGGCGGGCTGTCGAGCTTGTCCTCGATGCCGTCCATCTTTGTGATGCGGTGGATCTCGGCGATGTACAGCGTGCCGTTCCTGAACGCGACGCCGTTGGGCAGGTTGAGCCCCTTGGCGATCGTCTTGACCTCGCGCGTGCCGCCCTTGTCGAGCACGGCGTAGACGTTGCCGGCCACCCGGCTCGACACGAACAGCGTGCCCTTGTCCCCCCACGTCATGACGCGCGCGTTGCTGATCCCGTGCGCCCACAGGCTCGCCCTGAAGCCCGGGGGCAGCTTGATCTTGTCGATGGGGATCTCGCCGGGCGCCTTGGGCGCGGGCGGCTGGGCGACGGGCGCCAGCGGTGAGTTGGCCAACCCGGGCGGCTGCCCCTGCTTCCACGACGGCGGCGGCTGCTGCCCCTCCGAGGGAGCGACAAACACGAACCAGGCGCCGAGTGCCAGCGCCACCAGAACGATGCCGGTGCTCCGTGGGAACCTCATGGCTGCCTCCCTGTAAGCGGGGAACCTCGACGCGGTGTGTAACGGGTCTTCGACGCGCGCGAAACGTAATACGCTGCCCCCCGCTTGTCAACAACGGGGGGCCCGTAGGTTGTGTGACACCGCGGGCGGGAAGCCCGGACCGGAAGGCCTGAGCCGGCGCTTCAGCGCGCCACGGCCGGAGCCCGCGGCTGCCGGTACTGCCAGGGAGCGGGCGGAGTCGCGAGGGAATCCGCCTCTCCCCGCGCAGCCTCCACGATGGCGTGATGCGGGGAGAGCGAGCAGGCGGGATCGGTCACCGCTGCATCACCGGTCAGGTGGAAGGCCTGGCAGCGACAGCCGCCGAAGTCCTCCGTTCGCCGCTCGCAGCTCCGGCAGGGCTCGGGCATCCAGTCCTCACCGCGGAAGACGTTGAGGCCCGGGGAGTC
>JBOHPM010000269.1:0-5005 GCA_050731715.1 Candidatus Rokuibacteriota bacterium | reverse complement strand
CCGATACTACTGTGGGATCGACCTGCACGCGAGGCGGATGTACATCTGCGTACTGGACGCGGAAGGCCACATCCGCGTCCATCGTAATGGCCCCGCCACGCCGGAGCACTTCCTCACCACCGTCGCGCCGTGCCGCGAGGACCTCGTGGTGGCCGTGGAATGCATCTTCACGTGGTATTGGCTGGCCGATCTGTGCGCACGGGAGGGGATCGCCTTCGTCCTCGGGCACGCCTTGTACATGCGGAAGACCGCCTTCTCCTTCTCGCTGAAGGCGCGGCCCTGCTGGCGCTCCTGCTCGGCGATCGCGTCGTCGGCCTCGCATTCCCACTGGTCGCAGAGGCGCTAGAACATCAGCGACAGGATGTAGTTCTTGTAGTCCTGCCCCGCGGTCTTGCCGCGCAGGATGTTGGCCGCGCCCCACAGGTGGGCTTCGAGCTGCGGGAGGGTGAGCTTCATGCCGGCCCTCGATCCGCCAGGAAGTAGCGCCGCCTGGGATCCTGCGGCCCCGTGCCAATCTCGCGCACCAGCCCGCGGCCGACCAGGCGGGCGAGGCGGGTGCGCGTGGCGCGCGGCGTGAGGCCGATCGCCTCGGCGATCTCGCTCGTGAGCCGTCCCTTGCCGCCGGCGAGGCTCGCGAGGATGGCTTGGTCGGTCTCCTCGAGCACGGGGCGGCCCACCCGCGCGGTGGCGATCGTGACACGGAAACGCGTGGCGAGCTCCTCGAAGACCGGCGCCGCGAGCCCGGCGCCGCGGCAGGCGGCGGTCATGCGCTGGATGCCGCTGCCCCATTGCTCGATCAGGCCGAGCGCGTGAAAGACGCGCCCGATCACCCGGTTGCGCAGCTTCGAGACGCCGCGCGGCAGATCCTCGATCGTGAGTCCGAAGGGCAAGAGGCCCGGGTTCTCGACCTCGAGGCGGTCGTCGAGAATCGAGAGGCGCAGCGGGGCGCCGCGCTGCGCGTAGTCGGCATGGGTCACCGCGTTGATGATCGCCTCGCGCACCGCCTCGGGCGGCAGACTCCAGCGCTCCTTGCGGCGCACCGCACCGATCTCGGCGCCGTGCAGCAGGTGCTTGTGCACGAAGGCGATCGCCTCCTCGATGGCGCGCATGGGAAGGGAGCGGATCTCGGCGCGATCCACGATGCGGCTCTTGTCGGCGCCGGCGAAGCGGCCGGCCTGGATCCAGGCGTCCGGAAAGTGGCGCTCGCGGTCCTGGCCGAAGAGGATCATCCCGCCCACGGTCGGGACCTTGCGGCCCTGGTGGTCCGTGAGGAGTCGCAGCGTCTCCAGATCGCGGCGGGCGAGCTTGCGGAATGCGGCAAACGACTCGGAAGCGGCTCGGAAGTCGAGGGCTTCCGAGTCGAGCCCCGGCATGGGCTGCTCGTCGAAGCCCTCGCCCCGCGCGAAGCGCCGCAGCTCCTCGACCAGCTCGGCGTCGGCGCGGCGGTTGGTCGAGCCGACCCGGACATAGACGCCGCCGGCAGGCCCTTCCCGGGAGAGGAAGTGCGGGCGGCTTGGGCTGGGATGGACGTGCAACGCCAGCACCTGCGTCCGGCGCCAGGGGAGGATCTCGATCTCCGGCACGAGCCGGGGGCTGATCCGGTCGCTCACGAGGTTGGCCAGGCGCTCCTCCAGATCGAGCGCGTCGGCCACGCCCCGAACGTGCCGGCTCTTGTCCTCCACGCCGATCAGCATCGTCCCGCCCGCGGTATTGGCGAAGGCCACGATCGTCTTGAGCGCGCCGTCAGGCGAGGAGAGGTCCCGCTTGAACTCCAGCGTCTTGCCCTCGGGGCGCTTGAGGATTCCGACCAGGTCCATAACACTCGGAAGTATACTCAGAAGGCGATGAGCGCATCAAGCTTCCGAGTTGGTTGCCGGGCCCAGGTGACCGCCGGGGGCGTCCAACTATAATTAGCCTGCAACGCCGTCATCTGCCACGGGATGCCGGCATCCAACAGTGGATGCGAGCATCTCTACCTGGATGGCACCTGGGCATCTGCATGGAGATGCTCTCCGCTGACCCCCGGGCATCCACTATTGGATGCCGATTCGTTGACGATGCGGTTGTTCAGGCCAAGCGCGACCACGCGATCGTAGCGCAACTGCCAGACCCTGCGCTCTGGATTCCACCTCCCACCCGCCTGCTTCACCCGATCATGCACTATGACGTCCGTGAAGGCGACGCGCAGCGCCACGACCTGATCATCGGCAAAGCGAGGCGGTGGCGGTTCCCAATCTCGCTCCGCGACTAGAGGAGCTCCACGGTCTTGAACCGCTTTCTCGGATCGTAGCGATACCGCACAGAGATGAGACGGTCACCGTACTGGGCAAGGAGCTGCTTTGTGCCCTTCCGGCCCGGCTTGCGGACATGCCGCGGCCGCGCGCCGACAGCACCGGTGACGAGAGTGGAAGTTCCCTGGGAATACTAGTCATGGGGCGGCTCGGCCCTGGCGGCCAAGAGGGTAGGACAAGCCCGAGTCACGCAATGTCCCACTTCGTGGACGCCTGGAGCCTACGTCTGCTGGCGCAATTGCGGGTCGAGCAGATCGCGCAGACCGTCACCGAGGAAGTTGATGCCGAGGACGGTGACCATGATGGCCAGGCCCGGGAAGATGGAGATCCAGCCCGCCACCGTCAGGTAGTCGCGTCCTTCGGCCAGCATGCGGCCCCAGGTGGGGGTGGGTGGCGGCACGCCGAGCCCCAGGAAGGACAGCGCCGACTCCATCAGGATGACCCGCGCCACCTCCAGCGTCCAGATCACCAGCACCGGCGCGAGGAGATTGGGCAGGACGTGGCGGGCGATGATCCGGGTGTCGTGCGCGCCCAGGGCGCGGACCGCCTGGACGAACTCCCGCTCGCGCAGGGCCAGGGTCAGCCCGCGCACCACCCGCGCGTAGATCATCCAGGTGGTGATCGTCATCACGATGACGAGATTTTTAAGATTCGCACCCAGGAGCGCTACCACCGCCAGGGCCAGCAGGATCAGCGGAAAGGCCAGGTTCAGGTCCACGATCCGCATGATGACGGCGCCCAGTCGCCCGCCGTGGTAGCCAGCCACCAGGCCCGCGGCCACCCCGACCACGGCGCCCAGCAGCGCCGCCAGCACGCTGATGGTCAACGAGATCTGGGCGCCATAGACCAGGCGCGAATAGACGTCCCGACCCAGATGATCGGTGCCGAGCAGGTGCTCGACCGAGCCGTCCGGCAGCCAGAACGGCGGCTTCAGCACGATCGTCAGGTCCTGGTCGATCGGATCACTGGTGGCCAGCAGCGGCGCGGCGACCGCCGCCACGATGACGAGGCCGACGATCAGCGCCCCGATGACGGCCAGCGGGCTGTGCCGGATCAGCCGGAGCCCGCGCGCCGCCGGCGAGACCGAGACCGGCGTGGCCGCCATGCCCCTAGCCCAGGCGGATGCGCGGATCGAGCCAGACGTAGAGCAGATCCACGATGAGGTTGATCAGCACCACCCCGGTCGCGAGGATGAACACGGACGCCTGGACGACCGGATAGTCGCGGTTGAGGATGGCCTGGATCGTGAACAGCCCGACGCCGGGCCAGGTGAAGATCGTCTCGATCACGACGGCTCCCCCGAGGATGTAGCCGAACTGCAGGCCGACCACGGTGACCAGGGGGATCAGGGCGTTGGGCAGGGCGTGGCGAGTCAGCACCATCACCTCGCGCAGCCCCTTGCCGCGGCCGGTCCGCACGTAGTCCTCGGCGAGCACCTCGATCATGGTCGTGCGCACCAGGCGGGTCAGCAGCGCCGTGAGGTTGATGGCGATGGCGACGGCCGGCATCACCAGGTGGGCCAGCCCGCCCCGGCCCGAGGTGGGCAGCAGGCCCCAGGAGACGGCGAACAGCAGGATCATCATGATGGCCAGCCAGAAATTCGGGACCGACTGGCCGAGCAGGGCCACGCCCATGGCCAGCAGGTCGAGCGGGCCGCCCCGGTGGGTGGCGGCCAGCACGCCGAGCGGGACCGCGAGCGCGATGGCCAGCAGCATCGCGGTGACGGTGAGCTGCAGGGTGGCTGGCAGCCGGGCCGCGATCAGGGGCAGCGCGGCCTGGCCGTGGCGCAGCGAGACCCCGAAGTCCCCCTGGACGGCGCGGCGCAGGAACCGCCAGTACTGGACCAGCAGCGGGTCGTCGTATCCCCACTCGGCGCGAAACTTCGCGATGTGCTCCGCCGTGGCCCCCGGCGGCAGCATGATCTCGGCCGGATCCCCGCTGAGGAACGTCAGGCAGAACGAGACGAGCGACACCCCGAGGACGACGAGGACCGCGGTGGCCAGCCGCGCGGCGATGTACGCCCGCACGTCATTTCTTCAGCCCCAGCGGATACAGCCACTGGGTCTCGTCCGGGCGCGGCGTGTAGTCGATCCGGGTGGTCATCCCGAACACCGCGTCGGCCTGGAAGAGGAAAATGAACGGCGCCTCGTCCTTCATCAGCTTCTGGACGTCGCTGTACTGGATGGCCCGCTCCTTGGGATCGTCGGTGGCCTCGATCCGGGTCAGCATCGCGTCGAGCTTGGCGTTCTTGTAGTGCATGCCCAGGCCACCCTGGGTCAGCCAGCGGATGACCCAGGAGGGCTCGAGGTAGGCGTTGCCGATGCTGTAGATGAACAGCGGCGCCGTCTGGTTCGCCACCCGGCGCGGCCCGAAGGCGCCGAACTCGAAGACGTTGTGCTTGAGCTTCAGCCCGACCTTCTGGAGGTAGCCGGCGATGGCCTCGGCGGGCTTGGCGTGGTCGGCGATGCTGCCGGTGAAGCTGTCGAACTCGGTCTCGAATCCGTTGGGGAAACCGGCCTCGGCCAGCAGGGCCTTGGCCTTCGCGGGGTCGAACGGGTAGGGCTGGACCGTCGGGTCGTAGCCCAGCGCCCCCTTGTCCACCACCGTGGCCAGCCGGGTGCCGTAGCCGAAATAGAGGCTCTTGACGATGGCGTTGGCGTCCACCGCGTGGTTCAGCGCCTGCCGCACCTTGACGTTGTCGAAGGGCGGCTTGC
>JBOHPM010000268.1:3184-5032 GCA_050731715.1 Candidatus Rokuibacteriota bacterium | reverse complement strand
CCGGGGGCTCATCCTGGCAGCCATCCTCGCGCGCCAACCGAACGTGCGCAACGCGTTGATCAATCAGGCCATCGCCCAGGAGAACATTGCCAGAGACTTGATGGTGACGGTGGCGCCATAGGCCATTGCGACGGGCCGGCCGCACTGGCCGGCCCGTCGCTGTCGCCTCCCCATCGTGTGGGCGATCGTTCCGGCCGCACCTGGCCACTTGACGCGAGCATCACAGGAGCGCACCCTGAGGGGGCTCGTCGGGAATCTCCCCGAAGGAGGCCGTGACGCGATACCGGGTACTGGCCCTAGGTGCCCTCGTGGCGCTTGCCGTTGCCCCCGGCCAGTCGTGGGCGGGGGGTCGCGGTGGCTTCGTCGCCGTCGGCGGACAATCGCACGGCGGTGGCTTCAAATCCGGGCACTCGCACTTCGGGGGCGCCAAGTCTGCCCACGGGCACTTCGGTGGCTTCAAGTCCAGCCACACGTTCGCTTCGCGGTCCTTTCACCACCCGGTCAGCGTGTTTCCCACCACCGTCGACCCGTGGAAGTTCTGGGGCACCAAGAAGTTCCACCACCATCACGGGTCCCACAAGCACGGCTTCGTCACGTCCGGGGTGGTGTTCGGCGGCGGGACGACCGTCGTGTACGCGCCGCCGGTGGTGTACGCGCAGGAGCCGGTCGTGTACTCGGCCGCTCCTGTCGTCTACACTCCACCCACGCCGACTCCCACCGTGGTCGAGTACCCGACGGGCCGCTACGAGCTCCGTGGCGATGGCGTCACGTCGGCCTATCAGTGGGTCTGGATCCCCAAGCCGCCCCCGGCGCCACCGCCCCCGGAGGCGGCGCCAGAGCCCCAGTCCGGCCCGCCAGCACGCGCAGAGCGGAGCATCGGCAAGATCTACCGGTGGACGGACGAGCAAGGCGTGACCACGTTCACCGATCGGCTGGAGAACGTCCCTGCGCGGTACCGGCCACGGGCCGAGCCCAAAGCCTAGAGGTCAGCCCCTCGCGCTGAATCGCTTACACTGGGGCCCATGTGCCTGCTGGCACTCTGGGTCGGCCTCGATCCTGCCGTGCCTCTCATCGCTGCCGCCAACCGGGACGAGTTCTTCGGGCGCCCGGCCGCCCCACCCGGCCGGATCGAGCCGGGGATCGTGGCGGGTCGGGACCTCCAGGCTGGCGGCACCTGGCTGGGCGTGAACCGTCACCGGCTGTTCGTCGCGGTTACCAATCGCCGTCAGCCCGAGCGCACCCCGGCCTGCGTGTCTCGCGGCCTGCTCGCGCTGCAGGCGCTGGGATGCCGCACGCTCGACGAGGTGGAAGCGCTCGTGGCCCGGCGCACGGCGGCCGAGCCCCTGGCCGGGTTCAACTTGATCGCGGTGAGCGAGGGCCAGGGTGCCTGTTTGCACTGGGACGGCACCCTGCGACCGGTACGCTTCGCCGCCGGGCTGCACGTCGTCTCGAACAACCGCGACCTCGACGACCCCGCCATGCCGGAAAAGAAGATCGTCGATGCCTTCAGCGCCACGCAGGCCGGGCCGCCGGATGACGCCACGCTGCCGGAGCTGCTGCGGGCCCACGACGGCGAGCGCCCGATCTGCAAGCACGACGAGCGCTACGGCACCGTCTCGTCCACGATCTACGTGGATCGGCGAAGCGGCCCCCGGCTGCTCTATGCCGAAGGCGCCCCTTGCCGGAGCCCGTTCCGCGACTACTCCGGTCTGCTTCCATGACAAAGGAGACGGCGATGACGAGACTCCTGATCGTGCTCGTGTGCGCAGCCCTGCTCGCCGGATGCGGGAAGCACTACTGGAGCAAGCCCGGGGGGACCGAGGCAGGGTTCGCTCAGGATCACCGGGC
>JBOHPM010000268.1:0-3084 GCA_050731715.1 Candidatus Rokuibacteriota bacterium | reverse complement strand
CCGGGCTCAGCAGGTCCAGCCGGCGGCCGATGCGTTTCGCGGCATCGAGGGCGACGAGATCGTGCGGGTCGACTCACCGCCGCCGCCCCGTTGATAATGGGCTGATGGCGAGCGCGGCCTCGCGGTACGACGCGATCATCGTGGGCGCCGGCCACAACGGGCTGGTGACGGCGGGCTACCTGGCCCGGGCTGGCCTCCGCGTGCTCGTGCTGGAGCGCCGCCACGTGGTCGGCGGCGCCTGCGTCACCGAGGAGACGTTCCCCGGGTTCAAGGTCTCCACGGCCGCTTACGTCAACAGCCTCTTCCGCAAAGAGATCGTGCGCGACCTCCGCCTGGCCGACTACGGCTACCAGGTCCTGGCTCGCAACCCCTCCTCGTTCACCCCGTACCCGGACGGACGCTCGCTGATGCTGGGACCCGATCCCGCGCTCACCCACCGGGAGATCGCGAAATTCAGTTCCCGGGACGCCGAGCGCTATCCCCAGTACGAAGCGATGCTGGAGCGGGTGGCGGCGGTCGTCGAGCCGACCATCACCATGACGCCGCCGGACCTGCTGCGGCCGGGGCTCGATGACCTGGCGAAGCTCTTCTCCCTCGGCCGGGCCTTCCGACGGCTGGGGACCGGAGCCGGCGAAGCCGTGGAGATGCTGTCGGGGGCGGCCCGCCCCATCCTCGATCGCTGGTTCGAGTCCGACCAGCTCAAGTCCACGCTGGCCACCGATGCGGTCATCGGCATGATGGCCAGCCCGTCGATGCCCGGCACGGCCTACGTGCTCTTCCACCACGTCATGGGCGAGACGGACGGCAAGCGCGGTGTCTGGGGCTACGTCCGCGGCGGCATGGGTGCGCTCACCCAGGCGCTGGCGGCGGCAGCCCGCCAGTGCGGCGCGGAGATTCGCTGCGAGGCCGAAGTGGCGAGCATCCTGGTCCGGGAGGGCCGTGTCACCGGTGTCGCCCTGGTCGGGGGCGACGAGCCCGCCGCGCCCATCGTGGCCAGCAATGCCGATGCCCACGTGACGTTCACGCGCCTGATCGATCCCAAGGTCCTGCCCCCGGAGTTCGTGGAGGCCGTGCGGCGGATCAGCTACGACAGCGCCTCGCTGAAGATCAACGTGGCCCTCGCCGAGCTGCCCAGCTTTCGGGCCTGCCCGGGGACCGACCCCGGCCCTCAGCACCGGGGGACCATCCACATCTGCCCCGACCAGGACTACATCGAGCGGGGCTACGACGACGCCAAGTACGGCCAGCCCTCCGTACGCCCGATACTCGAGATCACCATTCCGTCCGTGGTGGACCCCACGGTGGCCCCGCCGGGCCAGCACCTCATGTCGATCTTCGTGCAGTACGCGCCCTACTCCCTGCGCGGGAACGACTGGGACACGCTGCGGGAGCCCTTCGCCGATCGCTGCTTCGCCCTGCTCGACGAGTACGCGCCGAACTTCACCCGCTCGGTGCTGGCGCGCCAGGTGCTGACGCCGCTGGACCTCGAGCGCGTCTTCAGCCTCACCGGGGGCAACATCTTTCAGGGTGCCATGACCCTGAGCCAGCTCTTCGCCTTCCGGCCCGTGATGGGGTTTGCCGGCTATCGGACGCCGATCGGCGGCCTCTTCCTCTGCGGCGCCGCGGCCCATCCGGGCGGCGGTATCATCGGGGCCGCGGGCCTGAACGCCGCCCGCGAGATCCTGGGCCGGCGTCGGTTCCGGTCCGTGTCGACAGCGAGGTGACGGTCATGCGCCTGGGCGTCCTCCTTCCCACCCGCGGCGTGGTCATGCAGTCGGCCCGACGGCCGCCCGTCGAGGATTGCTGGGCCATGGCGCACGTCGCCGATCAAGCGGGGTACGACGCGGTGTGGGTGGGCGACAGCATCGTCGCCAAGCCCCGGCTCGAGCCGCTGACGACGCTGGCGTACCTGGCCGGTACGACCGCGCGGGTGCGACTGGGAACGGCGGTGCTGCTGCCGGCGCTGCGCCACCCCGTCGTCCTCGCGCACCAGATCGCCAACACCGATCACATCTCGCGGGGCCGCCTGGTCCTCGGGCTCGGCGTGGGCTGGAGCCTGCCGTCGGCCGAGCGGGAGTGGGCGGCCTGCGGGGCCGATCACAAGGGCCGGGTTCGACGCCTGGAGGAGCACGTCAAGGTCTGGCGGGAGCTCTGGCGCGGCGAGCCGGTGACCTATCAGCGGGGCGACGTGGACCTGGTCGAGCACACGATCGGCCCCCTGCCGTGGCACGCGGCCGGCCCGCCCGTCCTCATCACCGCGGGCAACCGGGGCGAGATGCTGCCCGCCCAGTTCGACCGGTTCGCCCGGCTGGGCGACGGGATCATCACGACCTACATCCACGCCGAGGAATGCCGGATCGTCCGCGAGCACGCGGCGACGGCCCTGGCCCGGTATGGCCGGCACGACGTCGACTTCCCGATCTGCGTGTACACCACGGTGCGGCTGGACGACGATGTCCGCACGGCCGAGCGGGTCACCACCGAGTTCCTGGCCACCTACTACGGCGGCGGCGTGCATTCGCGCGGGACCATGGGCCTCGGACCTCCCGAGGCGGTGATCGCCGCGCTGGGCCGCTACGCCGCCGCCGGGGCCACCGACCTGTGCATCCGGTTCGTGGGCGACGACCAGCGGGCCCAGCTCGAGCGCTTCACCGCCGACGTCCTGCCCAGACTATGAAACTGGAGGGGGCACGAGACGCGCCCCCTCCAGACCTCCCCGTTCACGCTGGGTGCGACACCGGGCGGTGTCTCACACCCGGAGGGGGCACGAGACGCGCCCCCTCCAGACCTCCCCGTTCACGCTGGGTGCGACACCGGGCGGTGTCTCACACCCGGAGGTACTTGTCGAACCAGCCGAAGACCTTCTTCCAGCCGTCCAGCGCCGCGGCCTGGCGATACTGCGGGCGATCCACGGCGAAGAAGGCGTGACCGGCGTTCTCGTACATGTGGAACTCGTACGTCTTTCCGAACTTCTGCAGCGCCGCCTCGGTTGCCTTCACGTCGTCCGGAGACGGGCGGGTGTCCTCGATCCCGAACAGCCCCAGCAGCGGGACCCGGAGATCCTTCGTGAACTCGATAGGGGCG
>JBOHPM010000267.1:0-5039 GCA_050731715.1 Candidatus Rokuibacteriota bacterium | reverse complement strand
CACTGAGGGTGAGCTCCTCGCCAAAGACCTTCTGGAGCACGAAGACCTCGAGGGGAGAGAGCTGAGGATCGCCGTGGAGGGATCGCAGCCGGCGGAAGCGGAAATCGCCATCGCCCACCGGCTCCACCGCGATGTACCCGCGCACCCCCAGGTCGACCAGGGTGGCGATGACGTCGCTCGGCTCGGCACGCTCGTCGATCAGCGTTCCCGCCTCGGCGGGAGTCAGCTCGGCTGGAGGTCCGTACTCGGGCTTGATCGAGCGGTGAGCGGTCGGGTCGCGCCCGTAGGCGCGCCACACCAACCCCATGCCGACCAGGGCCAGCAGCGGCAAGAGCAGCGGCCAGTTGTCGGCGGCCGCCCACCAGGCCCGCTGCCAGGCTGCGGGATGGGCCACGGCCCCCCGCGGCCAGCCCACCGCGATCGTGAGCCCCTCCCGCGGGCCCAGGGACCGCCGAGTCCGGAACGTGATCTCTCCCGGTCCTCGGTCCTCTTCGTAGTCGTCGCCGGTGGCGCCCCGGAGGCCGGTGAAGGCCTGAGCCCGAACGGCCCCGTCGGCCAGCCCGGGCGGCAGCGTGACCCTGGCCTCGGCGCTGGTGATGGGGACCGCCCACTCGTCACCCGTCACGTTCCAGTAGAGCTCGTCGTGGCGGTCGAAGCTCAGCAGGGCCCGGCGGACCCGGTACAGGATGCGAACGGTCTTGGTCGTGTCGACGGCGCCCGGCACCCACGCCTGGATTCTGACGTAACGGCCCGGGTACGTGACCTCCGTACGCAGGGGGGCGTGGGCGTCGTCGAGCACGTGCACGTCGTCGACGCGGAGGTCGCGCTCGATCCCGTGACGGACCTCGCGAACGGGAATCAGGCGAAACACGCCGTTGTGGTGGCCCTGGAAGTGGATCGTCAGGTGCTCCTGCACGGCGAGGCTGGCGTCGGGCCGGACCTCGAGGGAGACGGCGAAGCGCTCGATCGTGAACGAGCGGGCGGCAGCCGGGTAGGGAACCGCGAGCAGAACCACCAGCGCGATGAGTGCGCGCACGGCGCCACGCGCACCTGGAGCAGGCCACCCTCGCTTCAAGCCAGCCTCGCGGCCCCCGCTACAACAATCCCCGCTACAACCGGCGTTCAGCTCCCGAAACTCACGCGGGGCACCTGCCGGTCCTCCGGGCGATCGAGCTCGAAATAGGCGCGGCGGGCGAAGCGGAAGAAGGTGGCCACGAAGTTCGAGGGGAAGCTCTCGATGGCGGTGTTGAGGTCGCGGGCCACCGCGTTGTAGTAGCGTCGCGAGTCCTGGACCGCGCCCTCGATCTCGCCCAGGGAGTGCTGCAGGCTCTGGAAGTTGCGGTTGGCCTTGAGCTCGGGATACCCCTCGGCCAGCGCGAAGAGCTGGCGCAGCGCGCCGCTGAGCTGGTTTTCCGCCTGGGCCCGGGCCTCCGGGGTGGCGGCGCCGACGGCGGCGCCGCGGGCGCGCGTGACCTGGTCCAGCGTGGTCCGCTCGTGGGCGGCATACCCCTTCACCGTTTCCACCAGGTTGGGCACGAGATCCGTGCGCCGCTTGAGCTGCACATCGATATCGGACCAGGCGGCCTCCGAGCGCTGCCGAAGCCCGATGAGCCGGTTGTACATGACCACCGCGAACCACACCAGCAGCATGACCGCCGCGAGGAAGGCCCAGCCACCGAGCGTCATCGTGATCCTCCCGTAGCTATCTTAGCCGGTACCCCCATGGCATAATGAAACGGTTTTTGGGTTCAAGGGATTCAGTGCCTACGCGAGCCCCATTGCCTGTTCTCGACCAGCCCGTCATGTCCGACGGCCGCAAGCCGGCGTGGCTCAAGGTGCGCGCGCCCGGCGGCCCGAGCTACCTGCGGCTCAAAGGCCTCATGCGGACCTGGAACCTCCACACGGTCTGCGAGGAGGCCCATTGCCCCAACATCGGTGAGTGCTGGGAAGACGCCACCGCGACGTTCATGATCCTGGGCGACGTGTGCACCCGAAGCTGTGGCTATTGCGCCGTGGCCCATGGGCGGCCGGTGTGGGAGGATCGCGAGGAGCCTGAGCGCATCGGACGGGCGGTGGCCGCGCTGGGGCTCGACTACGTCGTCATCACCTCGGTCAACCGCGACGACCTCGCCGATGGCGGTGCCGCGCACTGGGCGGCCACCATCCGCGCGGTGCGTCGGCAGGGGGCGGGCTGTCGGGTCGAGGCGCTGATCCCCGACTTTCAGGGCCAGGCCGGGGCGTTGCAGATGGTCATCGAGGCCGGCCCCCACGTCCTCAATCACAACACCGAGACGGTCCCCCGGCTCTACAAGATGGCCCGCCACGGCGGTCGCTACGAGCGGACGCTGGAGCTGTTCCGGCGCGCGCGGGCCTGGGTGCCCGCGCTTGCCACCAAGTCGGGGATCATCGTAGGGCTGGGCGAGACGCCCGAGGAGCTCCTCGCCACCATGCGCGATCTGCGCGCGGTGGACGTCAATCTCCTCACCCTGGGTCAGTACCTGCGCCCGTCGCCGGGCCACCTGCCGGTAGCCCGCTACTACCATCCCGACGAGTTTGCCGCCCTGGCCCAGGCCGGACGGGACATGGGGTTCGCGCACGTGGAGGCCGGGCCGCTGGTCCGCTCGTCGTATCACGCCAAGCGCCAGGCCGTTCACGCGGTACGTGAGGAACGGAGCCAGGCCGCTCCTGAGGCAGGCCACCCTGCAGAGTCGCGGGAGGGCCACGCCGCACCTGGGGCAGGCCACCCTCGTTCCGAGCCGGACTCGCGGCACTCGTTACAATGACCGAGTACAGCACGATCCTCATGGTGTTCGCGTTCGCCGCCGTCGTGGCGGGGGCATTGCTGACCCTGCCCCGGCTCCTGGCGCCGCGCCGGTTGACCCCAGTCAAGGCGCAGCCCTTCGAATGCGGCAAGGACCCCGTGGCCATCGCCGAGGGGCGGTTCGCGATCAGATTCTCGACCGTCGCCATCCTGTTCATCCTGATCGACATCGAGCTGATCTTCGTGTGGCCCTGGGCCATGCTCTATCGACGGCTGGGCTGGTTCGGCTTCGTGGAGATGATGGTGTTCCTGGGGGTGCTGATGGTGGGCTTCCTCTACATCTGGCGCAAGGGGGGCCTGGCATGGGAGTAGGCAGCTTCTTCACGTCCAAACTCGACGAGGCCATCGGATGGGCGCGCAAGTACTCCATCTTCCAGTACCCCTTCGTCACCGCTTGTTGCGGGATGGAGTACATGGCCACGGCCTGCTCGCACTACGACATCGATCGGTTCGGGGCCGGGCTGCCGCGCTTTTCACCGCGCCAGGCCGACGTGCTCTTCGTCGTGGGCACCATCAGCCACAAGATGGCACCGGTCCTCAAGCGGGTCTACGATCAGATGACGGAGCCGAAATGGGTGGTGGCCTTCGGGGTGTGCACCTGCACAGGCGGGTTCTACGACAACTACGCGACCGTGCAGGGCATCGACACCATCATCCCCGTCGATGTCTATATCCCTGGCTGTCCCCCCCGCCCGGAGAGCGTGATCGACGGCCTGATGAAGCTGCAGGAGAAGATCGCCGCCAGCGTTCAGAGGTTCTAGTGGACGGCGCGACGATCGTGGGCCGGCTGCGCGAGCGCTTCGGCGCGGCCATCGTGGAGGGGGGGACCCCGCTCGGCGAGCCCACCGTGGTCGTGGGGTCGGACGCCCTCCTGGACGTCCTGCGGTGCTGCCGGGACGACGACGGCCTGGCCTTCGCCATGCTCACCGACCTCACCGCGGTCGACTATCTTCGGTTCCCGGGCCGCGAAGACGGGCCCCGCTTCGAGGTCGTCTACCAGCTCTACTCCCTCCGGCACAACCATCGTCTCCGGGTCAAGGTCGCCGTGAGCGAAGACGATGCGGTGGTCCCCACCGCGACGTCGCTGTGGCCGATCGCCAACTGGCTGGAGCGCGAGGTGTGGGACATGTTCGGCATCCGCTTCGCCGGGCATCCGGACCTCCGCCGGCTCCTCCTCTATGAAGCGTTCGCCGGTCACCCGCTGCGCAAGGACTACCCCATCAACCGGCGGCAGCCTCTCATCGGGCCCAAGATCTGACATGGCGACGCCGCCGACCACCCGGGAGTTCATGCTGGGCGAGGGGGCCGGCACCGGCGCCGGCCGGCAGACCATCCAGGTGGGCGTGGGGCCCGCGCATCCCGCCATGCACGGGATCATCCGGATTGTGACCGAGCTGGACGGGGAGGTCATCGTCAAGTCCGACGTGGAGATCGGCTATCTCCACCGCGCCTTCGAGAAGGACTGCGAGGTGGGGGCCTACAACAACGCCATTCCCTACACCGACCGCCTGAACTACGTCTCCCCCCTCATCAACAACTTCGGCTACTGCGCGGCTGTGGAGAAGCTGCTGGGGATCACCATCACCGAGCGCTGCCAGTACATCCGGGTCATCATGGCCGAGGTCTCGCGGATCTGTGACCACCTCACCTGCGTCGGCGCCTCGGCCATGGAGCTGGGGGCGTTCACGGTCTTCCTCTACATGATCAAGGCCCGCGAGTTCCTGTGGGAGCTGGTGGAGGACGTCACCGGCGCCCGGCTCACCATCTCCTACGGACGGGTGGGCGGCGTGAGGGCTGACCTGCCCGACGGGTTCGGCGCGCGAATGCGGGACGCCTTCAAGCAGGTGCGCGAGGTCCTGGAAGAGGTCCACCGGTTGCTCACGGGCAACCGGATCTTCATGGATCGCATGGTGGGCGTGGGCGTCCTCTCCCGCGAGGAGACGATCGCCTACGCCATCACGGGGCCGCTGCTCCGCGCGACCGGGGTCGCCTACGACGTCCGCCGGGCCCAGCCCTACGACGCCTACGGCCGGATCGATTTCGAGATTCCCACCCAGATGGCCGGGGACAACTACGCTCGCTATCTGGTCCGCATGGCCGAGATGGAGCAGGCCATGCGCATCGCCGAGCAGGCCCTCGACCAGCTCCCGGGCGGGGCGATCCAGGTGGACTTTGCCGGCCGCCCCCTCGATCCCGCCGTGTACGTCGACCAGGGCAA
>JBOHPM010000266.1:0-5050 GCA_050731715.1 Candidatus Rokuibacteriota bacterium | reverse complement strand
GAGGGCTGGTGAAGTCGACCTACGCCGACTTCGCCGCGCGTACCGCTCGCCTGGCCGGTGCCCTCCAGGGGCTGGGCGTCGGCAAGGGCGATCGGGTCGGCACGTTCGCCTGGAATTCCCACCGGCATCTCGAGGTCTACTTTGCCGCGCCCATGATGGGCGCCGTGCTGCACACGGTGAACATCCGGCTATCGGCCCGCGATATTGCCTACATCGTGAACCACGCCGACGACCGGGTGCTCATCGTCGACGCCAGCACCTGGCCAATGCTGGAGCCGATCCGCGCGCAGCTCCGCAACGTGCGGCACGTCATCGTGATGAAGGACACGCCGCAGGCCGAGATCCCGCCGGGCACCCTCGACTACGAGGCCCTCCTGGAAGCGGCCCGGCCGGTAGAGGCCTGGCCCCGACTGGACGAGACGGACGCCGCCGGGATGTGCTACACGTCCGGCACCACCGGTCACCCCAAGGGCGCCGTGTACACCCACCGGGCCATCTTCCTGCACTCCCTGGCCTCCTCCATGGCCGACGTGCTGGGCATCTCGGAGAGCGACGTCATCCTACATATCGTGCCCATGTTCCACGCCAACGCCTGGTGCGTGCCCTTCGCCGGCGTGATGAACGGCGCCACCCAGCTCTTCGGCGGCCCCAGCCCCCAGCCCCGCGACATCGTGGAGATCGTCCACCGGGAGCGGGTGACGGTGGTGGGGGCCGTGCCCACCGTGTGGATCGCCGTCGACGGCATCCTGGAATCGGAGCCGCAGTGGGACATCTCCTCCATTCGCTGCATCCCGATCGGGGGCTCGGCCGCGCCCCGCACGCTCATCGAGAAGTTCGACAAGAAGTACGGGGCCCGCATGCTGCACGCCTGGGGAATGACCGAGATGACCCCGCTGGGGACCGTGTGCCGGCTCAAGTCCCTCATGGAGGCCCTGCCCGACGACGACCGCTACGCCATCCGGGCCAAGCAGGGCTACCCCGTGGTCGGGGTGGACCTGCGTCTCGTGGACGATGCGGGGCGCGAGCAGCCGTGGGACGGTCGCTCCATGGGCGAGATGCAGGTGCGGGGGCCGTGGGTGATCCGGGCCTACTACGACAGTCCGGAATCCGCTGACCGGTTCACCGACGACGGCTGGTTCAAGACGGGTGACGTGGCCACCGTGGATCCCGAAGGCTACGTGCAGATCACCGATCGCACCAAGGACCTCATCAAGTCGGGGGGCGAGTGGATCTCTTCCATCGACGTGGAGGTTCTGATCATGAGCCACCCCAAGGTCCTGGAGGCCGCCGTCATCGCGGTGCCCCACCCTCGGTGGGTGGAGCGGCCCCTGGCCTGCGTGGTACCGCGGCCGGGGGTGACCCTCGAGGCCCGGGAGATCCTGGACTGGCTCGGGCCCCGCCTGGCCAAATGGGCGCTGCCCGACGAGGTGGTCTTCATCGAGTCGGTGCCCAAGACCAGCGTGGGCAAGTTCGACAAGAAGGTGCTGCGGGAGCGCTTCAAGGACTGGCGACCCCGGGACCAGGCAATCGGGTAGAATACGGGCCATTCGCACCCGGCCCCCACAAGAGGAGGCATTGATGGAACGTCCGAACCGCCGCGAGTTCCTCACCACCACGACCCTCGCCGGTCTCGCCGGCATCCTGGCCACCGGTGTTCCTCCGGCCCGGGGCCAGCAGCGAGAGATCTCGTACCTCTGCTGGAACAACTTCGCCCCGAACTCCGACAAGAAGCTGGCCGACATCGGCCAGCGCTTCGCGCGGGACACCGGGGTCAAGATCAAGATCGACCACATCGCCCACCCCCAGCAGGCGGCCAAGTACGCCTCCGAGGTCCAGAGCCAGGCCGGTCATGATCTCGTCGAGATGCGCATGCACTTCCCCTGGCTGTACGAGCCGCAGCTGGTGGACGTCTCGGACGTCGTGGCCGAGCTGGAGAAGAAGCACGGCAAGACCATCTCCTCTGCCCAGGACACGGCCAACGTCAATGGCGTCTGGCGGGCCGTGCCGCAGTACCACCTGTTCTTCGTCGGGTCCTACCGCGAGGACCTCTTCAAGAAGGCCAGCCTCAAGGTCCCCGACACCTGGGAGGACCTCTACACGGTCGGCAAGGAGCTCAAGAAGATGGGGCACCCGGTCGGGATCCCCATCAGCCAGAACTACGACTCGATCTCGACGGCCAGCCCCATTCTATGGTCCCTGGGCGGCATGGAGGTCGACAAGGACGGCAAGACCGTCAGGATCAACTCGCCAGCGGCCGAACAGATGATCGAGTGGTACAAGAAGATGTTCCGCGACTGCATGGAGCCGGAGGTCCTGTCCTGGACGGACGCCAGCAACAACACGACCCTCAACGCCGGCAAGTCGGGCTGGATCCACAACCCGATCAGCGCCTACCTCTCGGCCCGCAACAGCAAGATGGTGACGGCCGCCGGCATCAACCACCACCGCAGCCTGGCCGGTCCCCAGGGGCGGCACGAGACCGACGTGCCCCGGCACATCGGGATCTGGAAGTTCTCCAAGAACGTGGAGCCCGCCAAGGAGTGGATCCGCTACCTGCTGGGCAAGCGCGAGATCTACGACGAGTACATCATGTCGGGCGACGCCTTCCTCCTGCCGGTGTACGCGAACCTGCAAGACCATCCCGTGCTGAAGACCGACCCGAAGTTCGCCGGCCTGAAACAGGAGGGCGTGCAGTTCCATTGTTACGGGTGGCCCGCTCCCCCGAGCGCCAAGGTTCAACAGATCACCAACGAGTTCATCCTGCCCAACATGATCGCCAAGGCAGTGACGGGGACGTCGACCAAGGAAGCGGTGGCCTGGGCCGACAAAGAAATGAAGCGGATCATCAGCGGGTAAGCGATGGCCGTCGGGAGCGTCCGCGTCGAACCCACCGTTCCCCGCTCCGGGCTCCGGGTCCGGGAGCTGCTCGACCACGAGCGGTTCCTGGGCCCCGCCTTTGTCACGCCGGCCCTGCTCCTCATCACGCTGCTCGTCGCCTACCCGTTCTGCATGGCCATCTATTTCGCCCTGTCCAACTCGTTCATCGGCCGGCCCAGCCAGTTCGTGGGCCTGCGCAACTTCGTCCAGCTCTGGGAGAGCGACTCCTTCCGGCAGACCTTCCAGAACGCTTTCGTCTTCACGGGCGCCGCCGTCGGATTCAAGCTGGTGCTGGGCATCGCGCTGGCCTTGTTGCTGAACCAGCAGCTCTGGTTCCAGCGCATGATCCGGGGCGCCGTGCTGCTGCCCTGGGTCATCCCGACCGCGCTGTCCACGCTGGGCTGGTGGTGGATGTTCAACTCGCTCTACAGCGTGGTGAACTGGACGGGCATCGCGCTGGGCGTCATGGACCCGCCCGGGCCCAACTGGCTCGGCCAGAAGTACTACGCGATGTCCGCGGTGGTGGCGGTCAACGTGTGGCGGGGACTACCGTTCTTCGCCATCACCATCCTGGCCGGGCTGGTGTCGATCCCCAAGGAGCTCTACGAGGCGGCCGAGGCCGACGGCGCGGGGCCGATGTCCCGCTTCTGGCACGTCACGCTGCCCCTGCTCAAGCCGGTGCTGGCCATCGTGGTGCTCTTCTCCACGATCTTCACCTTCAGTGACTTCAACATCGTCTACGTGCTGACCCACGGCGGCCCCATCAACTCCACACACCTGTTCGCCACCCTCTCCCGTCAGATCGGGCTGGAGTCCGGCCAGATCGGCCAGGGTGCGGCGATCTCCCTCTATCTCTTCCCGGTGCTGGTGCTGGTCGTATGGGTCCAGCTCAGGTTCGTCCGGAAGCACGCCTACTGATGGCGGTCAAGCACCATCCGCTGCGCACGAAGATCCTGCTGCACCTCGGGCTAGCGCCCTTCTTGATCTTCGCCCTGTTCCCCTTCTACCACATGGCATTGACGTCGCTGAAGACGGACCAGGAACTGTACGACCGCGAGGCAGTGCCGATTCTCATCCGCCAGGGCCCCACGCTGGAGCACTACCAGAAGCTCCTCTGGGAGACCGGGTTCCTGACCTGGACCAAGAACAGCCTGCTCGTGACCTTGCTCGCCACCACGGTCTCGGTCGTGATCGGCACCATCGCCGCCTATGCCCTGGCCCGGCTGAAGTTCTTTGGTGTGGGGCCGTTCGGCACTGGCATCTTCGTCACCTACCTGGTGCCCACGTCGCTGCTCTTCCTGCCCCTGGCCCAGGTGGTGCATTGGCTGGGGCTGGGTGACTCGAAGTGGGCGCTGGTGGTGACCTACCCGACGTTCCTCGTCCCGTTCTGCACCTGGCTGTTGATGGGCTATTTCCGGACCGTGCCCAAGGAGGTCGAGGAGTGCGCGATGGTCGACGGGGCCACCCGGCTGCAGGCACTCATGCGCATCGTGCTCCCTATCGCCATCCCCGGGCTGGTGTGTGCGATCCTCTTCGCCTTCACGCTCTCCTGGAACGAGTTCATCTACGCGCTCACGTTCACCTCATCCTCGGAGGAGATCACCGCCAGCGTCGGCGTGACCCAGGAGCTGATCCGCGGCGACATCTACTTCTGGGGCGGGCTCATGGCCGGCGCCGTGCTGGCCTCGGTCCCCATCGTCATCCTCTACGTCTTCTTCCTCGACTACTACGTCTCCGGGCTCACCGCCGGCGCCGTGAAGTAGGGGCTCCAGGGGCCGCGGCCAGCGACAGCCGTGTCAATGTATGTGGGTCCATACATTGACACACGGTCTACACATAGTACACTGGCCTCCGTGAAGGTGCCCCGGTCGGTCCGACCCGAGATCAGGGTCGCCGACGAGGTCTGGCTCGTCACGGCACTCCTGCATCGGGAGCATCCTCGTCGCCGGGACTTCGAGGTCTCGGAGATCGTGGAGCGCGTCCAACGGGAAGGGCTCACCCGCAGGCTTCGGCCCGGTGTGCGTGTCCATGCCTTGCTCCACTGCGTGGCGAACCGTCCGCCGAACCCCGCGCGCTATCGGATGCTGTTCGCCACCGGCCGGACCACTCGCAGACTCTATCGCCCGGGCGATCCCGCCGATCCGGCCCGTCGGGGCAAGACCGTGCCCGACCG
>JBOHPM010000265.1:0-5051 GCA_050731715.1 Candidatus Rokuibacteriota bacterium | reverse complement strand
TCGCGCAGGCGGGCGGCATCGATCAGCGACAGACCGGGCACGCCGTTGGCGGTACCGCGCTCGTAGAGCGCCTGCAGGCGCGGCAGCTCGGCGTCGGTCGTGGCCACGATGACCTTGCCGCAGCGGTCCACGCGGATGCCCTGGGCCGCGCAGAACTGCTGCAGGAGCCGGGCCCCTTCCACGCAGAGGCGGGCCTTGTAGGAGCCGGGACGGTAGTAGATGCCGGAGTGGATCACCCCGCTATTGTTGCCGGTCTGGTGCACGGCCAGGCGCGGCTCCTTCTCGAGGATGACCAGCCGCGCGCGAGGTGCCTGCTCCGAGACCGCGGAGGCGACGGCCAGCGAAACGATCCCGCCCCCGATGATGGCCACGTCGTAGGGTGCGCTCACGCGACAGTCATAGAGGCGCGTCCCCTGCCTGTCAAGGGGTGCGTGGTGTACCATCGCGCCGATGGCCGGCAAGTACTTCGAGGAGCTGGAGGTCGGTCAGGTCTTCCGCCACCAGCCGGGGCGGACGGTCACCGAGGCCGACAACGTGTTCTTTTCCTGCCTCACCATGAATCCCCAACCGTTGCACGTCGACTTTCACGCGGCGGCCGCGGCGGAGTTTGGCCGACCGCTGGTGAACAGTCTGCTCACCCTGGGCATCGCGGTGGGTCTGTCGGTGGGGGAGACGACGCTCGGCACGACCGTGGGCAACCTCGGCTTCGAGAAGGTGGAGTTCCCCAAGCCGGTCTTCCACGGCGACACGATCTACTCCGAGACGGAGGTCGTGGACAAGCGGGCCTCGCGCACGCGACCCCAGTGGGGGATCGTCACGTTCGAGCACCGCGCCTGCAACCAGGCGGGCGAGATCGTCATGCGCGCTCGCCGCCAGGCCATGATGCGCAAGCGCGGCGAGTTGGCGCGTGCCCGAGGTGAGGCCGAGTGAGCTCGCGCCGCCGCTCGCTCCACTTCGTGCCCGGCGGCAACGAGAAGATGATCGCCAGGGCCCTGACCCTGCCTGCCGACGGCCTTATCCTGGATCTCGAGGACGCTGTGCCGCCCGAGCGCAAGGCCGCCACGCGCCCGATCGTGCGCCAGTGGCTCGAGAAGCTCGACTTCGGCGGACGCGAGCGCTGGATCCGCATGAACCCCCTGGCCAGCGGCCTGGGAGGCCCCGACCTGGCCGAGACCATTGGTGGCCGGCCCGACGGCTACGTCGTCCCCAAGCCCGGCTCGGCAGCCGAGGTGCGGGCGGTGGCCGACGAGCTGGATCGCCTGGAGCCCCGTCACGGCGTGGACCACGGCGCCACACGGCTCGTCCTCATCGCCACCGAGACGCCCTCGGGGCTGCTCAACATCAAGGAGATCGCCGCCGCGAGCCCGCGGGTGGTCGCCGTCGCGTGGGGCGTCGAGGACCTGGGCGCGGCGATGGGGCTGGGTCGGGTCCGCGACGCCGAGGGCCGCTACCTCGACATTCCCCGGCACGCGCGCGTGATGTGCGCGGTGGCCGCCGCGGCGGCCGGGGTCGAGGCCATCGACACCGTCTACACCGACATCGCGGACCTCGAAGGGCTGCGCCGGGAGTGCGAGGAGGCCGTGCAGATGGGCTTCACCGGCAAGATCTCCATCCACCCGAGCCAGATCGCGGTGATCAACGCCGCGTTCGTTCCCTCGCCGGACGAGGTCGAGGAGGCCCGGGCCCTGGTGGCGGCCTTCGCGGAGGCGAGCCAACGGGGCGTCTACGCCTTCACCTTCCGGGGCCGCATGGTCGACGCGCCCCACCTACATCGGGCCCGGAAAATTCTCGGCCGCGCCGGCGTCCCGATCCCGGATCGCGGATGATGGCGGCGCCAGTCTGGCCCAGGCGAGGGAGCCCATGAGCGATCTTCCCGATATCGTCCGGCGCGCGGCGCGCGTCTTTCCTGGCGGTGTCCTCGGCAGCCACCGGAGCGGCCCCGGCCTGGAGTTCGTGGTCCGCGAAGCGCGCGGGGCGTACCTGTGGGACACCAACGACCGCCGCTACATCGACTACCTGCTGGGCTCCGGCCCGATGCTCCTCGGTCACGCCCACCCGGCGGTCGTGGAAGCCGTCCGCGGGCAGGTGGGCCGCGGCAGCACCTACATGCTCCTCAACGAGCCCATCATCGAGCTGGCCGAGGAGCTGGCCCGGGCGGTGGCGTGCTGCGAGCAGGTGCGGTTCACCTCCAGCGGGAGCGAGGCTACCTTCTTCGCCCTGCGCCTGGCGCGGGCCTATCGCGGGCGCGAGAAGATCCTCAAGTTCGAGGGAGGCTGGCACGGCACCCACGACTACGGCGCCATCAGCGTCAGCACGCGCTCCCCCAAGGCCTTTCCGGCGCCCACCTTCGACTCCGGCGGCGTGCCCCACGCGGTGGGCGAGACGGTCCTGGTGGCCCCCTACAACGATCTCGCCACCACCGAGGCGCTCATCGCCGCGCACCACCACGACCTGGCTGCGGTGATCGTCGAGCCCTACCAGCGCACCCTCGTGCCGGTCCCGGGTTTCCTGCCCGGGCTCCGGGATGTCACGCGCCGGTACGGCGTGCCGCTGATCTTCGACGAGATCGTGACCGGTTTTCGGCTGGCCTACGGTGGCGCTCAGGAGTACTACGGCGTGGTCCCTGACCTCGCCACGTTCGGCAAGGTCCTCGCCGGCGGGTTTCCCCTGGGGGCGGTGTGCGGGCGGGCCGAGATCATGGAGCACTTCGATCCCGCTCGGGAAGGCACCCCCGAGTACGTGTGGCAGAGCGGCACGCTCAACGGCAATCCCATCGCGGCCGTCGCCGGGCTGGCCACCCTCGCGGAGCTACGGAAGGCGGGAACCTACGAGCGGCTGCACCGGATGGGAACCCGGCTGCGCGACGGGCTGGCCGAGGCCGCCCGGCGTCACCGGCTGCCGGCGCGGGTGAGCGGTGAGCCCCCGGTGTTCGACATCCTGTTCGTCGATCGGGACATCGTCGACTACCGCACCACCCTGATGGCTGATCGCGAGCGCATCCGGCGCTTCAACGAAGAGTGCCTGCGGCGTGGCGTGGTGAAGGCCGTCAACAAGATCTACGTATCGCTGGCCCTCACCGACGCCGATGTGGACGCGACGCTCGGCGTGTTCGACGAGGCGCTGGCCGCGGTGGCGAAGGTCTGACGCTCGCCGCGCGGGCTCTTGACGTCCACCGGCGATGGGGGTACATCACGAGTACGGCAGGGGTAGCGCCCCCGGCCGTTGTGTTCACAACTCTCAACCCAGAGGAGCGGGTATGGAGAGCACGCCACCGGGCCCAGAGACCGCGTCGCCCGGCGCCTGATCGCAGCACCGAGCGGCGCCATCGCATCTCGTTGAAATCGTCCCGGCTAGCGCCGGGACGCGCAGCGTGAGCTGCGCATCACTCAAAGGGGATGCCGTGGGCGAGCGCCGTCTCGCCCACGCCCCCTCCCGAGCGCGGTGAAGACTGACCTCTTCGCCGTCGTGTCCGGCCTTGACACGGCCGCGGTCGCGGGGGCGATCCCTCCTGATTGCCGACGCGACGTCGAGCCAGCCCCTGCAGCCATCCGGGTGGGGACAGACGCGCTCGTCGAGGCGGGGCCCTGGCAGCCCCGTCGCGGGAGCAAACATCTCCTGCCCGCCTTCAGCTCCCTCTCCGCGATCGGATATAGCCTGCGCTTCGAGCTCTCCGTGCTCGCAGCAGGGGCGTGGTCGCCGTGGGTGAGCACGGTCACGGTCGGCTCCGCCAGCTTTGCTCCGCTGACCGCCGAGGTCCCGGGTCTGCGTGCCGATATCGACGTCTTTGCCGTGACGCCGTCCGCCGAGCAGGTGCGGATGCGTCTGCGCCTGCGGGCGGAGGACATTGAGAGCCTCCTGGCGGAGCCGTGGCTGCTCACCCTCTCGGCCTGCGACCTGGCGCCAGCCGAGCCAGGCCCCGAGCCCGGCTCGTCAGCCCGGCTCGCCGTTCCCGCGCTCTGCCAGATGCGCGAGGGCGGCGCGCTGGGCGCTCGCGTCTGCTCGCCGACGAGCGTGGCCATGGTGCTCGCCTACCTGGGAGCTCCCGAGTCGGTGACGCGCCTGGCCGCCGAGATGTTCCATCCCGCCCTGGACATCTATGGCGTGTGGCCGGCCGGCATCTGCGCGGCGGGCCGGCGCGGCGTCCTCGGCTACTTGCTGCGCTTTCCCGACTGGGCCGGGGCGCGCTGGTGCCTGGATCGCGGCCTGCCCATCGTCGCCTCCGTCCGCTACGCGGCGGGCGAGCTATCGGGCGCGGCCGTCGCCGAAACGCCGGGTCACTTGCTCGTGCTGACCGGCTATGAGGGCGCCGACGTGCTGGTGAACGACCCGGCGGCGCCGGACACCGCCACGGTGCCCCGGCGTTATCGCCTGGCCGAGCTCACGCGGGTGTGGCTGGAGCGCGCCGGTGTGGGCTACGTGCTGTTCCGGCCTTGAGCGGCCGGCGGGGCATTGGGCGTGCCGAAGGCCGGGTGCCCATGCCTGGTTAAAGATGCGTCAGGCGCTCGCGATCGGGGGGCGCCCCGCGGCGGAGCCGGCGGGCCAGAAGCTCGCGGGCGATGTGCCGGCCGCCGAGCCCGAAGGCCAGAGCCAGGGCGAAGACCAGGCCGCCGAAGCTGATGCCGAAGGCGACCAGCACCATCTCCTTGCCGATGCCCAGATGCGTGAGCGCGGTGGCGCCGGCGAAGAGCAGCACCGCCCAGTGCACGGCGCGAGCGAGCACCCGGGCCTCGGGCAGCCCCGCGTTCACCAGGGCGATGAGAAGGCCCTGACTCAGAAAGTTGGCCACCAGCCAGCCCACGATCAGGATGAGCAGGGCGGTGAACAGGGGCGGAAGGAAGGAGAAGACGAACGCGGTGGCCCCGCCGCTGGCCGGGCCCCGGAGCGCATCGACGCCGAGGCTGGCGAACAAGATGAAGATCCCCCAGAACACGACCATGCCCAGCACCTCGGCTGGCGTGCGGAGCAACCCGGCCCGGCGCAGAGCCGGCGCCGCGCCCCAGCGCTCCATGTGGCCGTCGAAGCCCACGGCGCGGGCGAGGCGCGTGAGCACC
>JBOHPM010000264.1:0-5092 GCA_050731715.1 Candidatus Rokuibacteriota bacterium | reverse complement strand
CTGGACGCGGTGATCCGGCGCCTGGAGCGGGAGGCCGTCTTCTCGACCGCGGCCCTGGAGGCCGCCTACCGCGAGCTGACCGATACCCTGGGCCTCAAGCTCGTGGACCTCGCCCAGCTCAGCCGCCTGGCCGTCACCGGGCGCACCGCCTCTCCTCCGCTCTTCGAAGTGCTCGCCCTGCTCGGGCGCGAAGAAACGCTGACCCGGCTGCGGGCGGCCCGCGGCGTAGCCCGAGGGGAGCGATGAGGCTGCTCCTGGTGCGGCACGGCGAATCCGTATGGAACGAAGCCCGCCGGTTCCAGGGTGCGACCGACATCGTCCTCTCGGACTGGGGCCGGGCCCAGGCGCGAGCCCTCGGCCGAGCCCTGAGCGCCTACCGGCCGGCCGTCGCCTACGTCAGCCCGCTGGCGCGGGCCCGCGAGACCGCCGAGATCGCGCTCGCCGGCACCGAGGCCCCGATCGTGGCCTTGCCGGCGCTCCGCGAGTTCTCCCTGGGAGAGTGGGAGGGCTGCTTCAGCGAAGAGATCCGGACCCGCGCCGGCGATCCCTACGGGGCCTGGATGCGGGCGCCGGCCGATTGCCCGCCGCCGGGCAGCGAGCCGCTGGAGGCGGTGCGGGGCCGGGTGCTGGCGGCGCTCGAGGGCATCGCGGCCGCGCATCCCGACGGTGAGGACGTCCTCGTCGTCTCTCACGGCGGCGTCATCAGCGTGTACGCCTGCCACCTGCTGGGCTGCTCGCTGAACACGCTGTGGCGGCTGCGCGTCGACAACGCCTCCGTCACCGTGGTGCAGCCGCCTCGCATCGTGACGCTCAATGATACGCGGCATCTGATTATGAACTTGGAGGGGGCAGGGACTGCCCCCTCCAAACCTCCCCATTCGCGCGAGGTGCCACCGCCGTCGGCGTCTCCCGGCGCTGCCCCCTCCAAACCTCCCCATTCGCGCGAGGTGCCACCGCCGGGCCCCTTCAAACCTGACGCGTACCCCACGACATGACGGTGATGCTCGCGCTCTTCGGTGGTATGGCCCTGCTGCTCTACGGCATTCGGTTGAGCGGGGACGGCCTGCAGCGGGCGGCCGGGGGACGACTGCGTCACCTGCTCACCGGGCTGGCCGGCAACCGCCTGCTGGCCGTCCTGTCGGGGGCGGCCGTGACCGCCATCATCCAGTCCTCGGCGGCCACGACGCTGATGCTGATCGGATTCGTCTCGGCCGGGCTCATGACGTTCCGTCAGACGCTCGGCATCATCCTCGGCGCCGACATCGGCACCACCTTCACCGTCCAGCTCATCGCCCTGAGGATCACGGATTACGCGCTCCTGCTGGTCGGGCTGGGATTCACTACTATCGCCGTTGCCCAACGCCGCACCGTGAAAGACGTCGGGCAGGCCGTGCTCGGCTTCGGCCTGATGTTCCTGGGCCTCAAGCTGATCCTCGACGGGGTCGACCCGCTCCGGACCAACCCGCTGGCCGCCCAGGTGCTGGCGGCCCTGACCGACAATGCGCTGATCGCCCTGATCGGCGGCGCCGTGTTCAGCGCGGTGGTGACCTCTTCGGCGGCGACCATCGGGCTGACGCTCGCGCTGGCGCAGCAGCGGTTGCTCGACCTGCCCGGCGCCATCGCCATCGTGCTGGGGGCCAACATCGGCACCTGCGCCACCGCGCTCATGGCGTCGGTGGGGACGTCGGCCGAGGCCAAGCGGGTGGCGGCCGCCCACATCGCCTTCAAGCTGGGCGGCGTGGCCCTGGTCGTGCCGTTCATGGGTCCCTTCACCGCGCTGGTGGCGGCCAGCGCCGCCGACCCCGCCCGCCAGATCGCCAACGCCCACACCTTCTTCAACGTCGGCATCAGCCTGGTCTTTCTGCTCTTCACCCCGCTCGCGGCCCGGGCCATCGAGGCGCTGGTGCCGCCCGATCAGCAGAGCGACAATCCCTTCAAGACCCGCTACCTGGACGAGCGGGCCCTGGATCAGCCGTCGCTGGCCCTGGGCCAGGCCACGCGGGAGGCCCTGCGTATGGCCGATGTGGTGCAGGGCATGCTGCGTGACGTTATCCCGGTGTTTCGAAACGACGCCCAGGAGCTGCTGGAGAACGTCGAGCAGCGGGACGATCAGGTCGACTTCCTGGAGCGGGAGATCAAGCTCTTCCTGACCCGCCTGGGGCGGGAGACCATGGGACCCGACCTCTCCCGCAAGGAGATCGCGCTCATCTCCATCATCGGCAACCTCGAGAACATCGGTGACATCATCGACAAGAACCTCATGGAGCTGGCCCGCAAGAAGCTCTACCACGGCCGGCGCTTCTCGGACGCCGGCTGGGCCGAGATCGTGGAGTTCCACGGTCTGGTGTCCAAGAATCTCGAGATCGCCATCGCCGCCGTCGCTGCCGGCGACCGGGGCCTGGCCCAATCCGTGCTCGACCAGCGCCCGCTGATGCGGCAGCGTGAGCGCGAGCTGCGGGAGTCGCATCTGGGGCGGCTCCGCCAGGGCCTGGCCGAGTCCCTGGAAACATCGGAGATCCACCTGGACATTCTCACCAACCTCAAGCGCATCTCCTCGCACGTGTCGGCGCTGGCGTTCCCGATCCTCGAGGAGGTGTAGGACCCGGGCAGGAGGCAGACGGTGAAGAAGATCGAGGCCATCATCAAGCCGTTCAAGCTCGATGACGTCAAGGAAGCGCTGACCCAGATCGGCGTCGTAGGCATGACTGTCACGGAGGTCCGAGGCTTCGGCCGCCAGAAGGGCCACACCGAGCTGTATCGGGGATCGGAATACGCGGTGGACTTCCTGCCCAAGGTCAAGATCGAGGTGGTGGTGCCCGCTCCGCTCGCGGACAAGGTGGTCGCTACGATCGTGGGCGCAGCCAAGACGGGCGCGATCGGCGACGGCAAGGTCTTCGTGCTGCCGATCAACGAGGCCACCCGGATCCGCACCGGCGAGACCGGAGACTCGGCGGTCTGAGCCTGGACCCCGCAGCGCTGCTGAGGGCGGCGGGCGCCGCGGCAGCGCCGACCACGGCGCTGCGCCGGCTGGGCTTTGCCGATCCCCGGGCGGCGGCGGCGAACTTGGCCGCCCTCACGCCCACGCCCCGCGACTGCGAGCTGCTGGTGCCCGCCTTCCCCCGCCTGCTCGCCGAGCTGGGGGCGGCGGCCGATCCCGACATGGCGCTCAACAACCTCGAGCGCTACGCCGCGGTGGTGGATCGCGCCGTGCTCTTCCAGACGCTGGCCGCGCATCCCGGCGCGGCGACCCTCCTGGGCCGCCTCTTCGGGGCCAGCCAGTTCCTGGCCGATGCTTTGCGGCGGCGGCCCAGCATGCTGGCCTGGCTGCTGGAGCCCCGCACCATGCGCCCGTGGCTGGCCGACGAGCTCGACGCGGACCTGGCCCTCGCTGTGGCTCCCTTCGAGGCCCGCGAGGCGCGGATGAACGCGCTGCGGCGGTTCAAGTACCGCCAGCTCCTGCGCATCACCAGTCGTGACCTGCTGGCGGACGCCGACCTCACGGTGACGACCGAGGAGCTCTCGCGCCTGGCCGACGCCTGCCTGGGCGAGGCCTGGCGTTGCGGCGACGCCGCGCTCCGCGCGCAGTGGGGGCCGCCGCGGAGTGCCGACGGGGGCCCCACGGGGATGGCCGTGATTGCCATGGGCAAGCTGGGCGGCGAGGAGCTCAACTACTCCTCCGACATCGACCTGATCCTCGTCTACGGCGAGGATGGCGAGACGGCGGGCGGGACGGCGGGCCAGCTGCCCAACGGCGAATACTTCACCCGGTTGGCCCGCGATCTCGTGGCTTTCCTGGAATCCGTCACCGAGGAGGGCGCCGCGTTCCGGATCGATCTGCGGCTGCGCCCGGAGGGCCGCGTCGGCCCGATCATCATGTCGGTGGAGGCCTACCGGGCCTACTACGCCGAGCGGGCCGAGCTGTGGGAGCGCCAGGCGCTGCTCAAGGCGCGCGTGAGCGCGGGCGACGAGCGGGTGGGCGCGCGCTTCATGGCCCTGGTCCGGGACGTTGTGTTTCGCTCCGGCCAGGATGCCCGGATCGTCCAGGCCATCCGGGATATGAAGCGCGAGATCGACCGGGCCCTCGACCGCCGCGCCGGCGAGGGCGGGCGCGACAACGTGAAGCTTGGCCGCGGCGGAATCCGTGAGATCGAATTCCTCGTCCAGGCGCTCCAGCTCCTCTACGGCGGCGACGATTCCTGGCTGCGCGAGCGCCACACGCTGAAGGCGCTCTTCCGGCTCGTCGAGCGCGGATACCTGGCACCCGCGCTGGTGCGCGCGCTCTCCGACGCCTACGTCCACCTGCGCATGGTCGAGCACCGCCTGCAGATCGTCCACGAGATGCAGACGCACACGCTGCCGACGGACCGCGTGGCCCTGGGCCGCCTGGCCCGCCGGCTCGGCTTCGTCGGCCCCCCCCGGAGGGCGGCCAGCACGTTCCGCCGCCGCCATCGCACCGTGACGGCGGCCGTGCACCAGGCCTTCCGCGAGTTCTTCAGCGAGCCCCACCGGCCGTCGCCCGGCCGCGTGAAGCTGCCCAGCCTCGTCGCGCTTCGCGCCACCGGGTTCACTGATGCCGAGCGCGCGCGCCACAACTTGAAGCTCATCGTGGAAGGCCGGCCGCTCGTGCCCTACGCCGGGGCCCTCCGCCGGGCGCTCGAGCGACTGCTCCCGGCCCTGCTCGACGCCGTCTGGAAGAGTCCCGATCCCGATGAGGCCCTCAATCAGTTCGAACGATTTCTCGGCGCGGCCGGTCCCCGCGTGGGGCTGATCGAGCTGTTGGCCGCCGACGCCGAAGTGCTCGGCGGTCTCGTCCGCCTGTGCGCGGGTGGCGACCTGCTGACCCAGCTCTTGATCACTCAGCCTGAGCTCCTGACGACGCTGGCCGATCCCCGGGTCACCGAGCGGGCCAAGAGCGTCCGGGCGTTTCGCGTGGCGTTCGCGCCGGTGTTCGCCCCGGCGCTGCCGTCAGGCGAGCGCCGGGATCGCCTGCGCCAGATCAAGCAGGCCGAGGAGCTCGCGGTGGTGTGGCGCTATCTCCTCGGGGCCACGCGCATCGAGGGCTACGCGCGAGAGATGACCGCGCTCGGCGAGG
>JBOHPM010000263.1:0-5103 GCA_050731715.1 Candidatus Rokuibacteriota bacterium | reverse complement strand
ACGCCCAGCCGCTCGAAGCGAACGTCCTCCAGAAAGCCCAGGAGGTTCTCGAACGCCACCTCGCCTTCACCGGGGAAGCCGACGAGGACGGTGGTACGAACGGTGAGGCCGGGGATGGCGTCCCGGAACCCGCGCACGATGTCCTTCATACGCGCGGCCGTCACCGCCCGTCGCATGGATCTGAGAATGCCGTCGTCGCCGTGCTGCACGGGCATGTCCAGATAGGGCAGGACGCGGGCGCGTCGCCACTTGGCCAGCAGCCGATCGTTGACGTGGGCGGGATGCAGGTACATCGGGCGGATCCAGGGCACCGGTGTGTCGGACAGCGCCAGCAACAGATCGCCGATGTCGCCCTCGCCGGGACGGTCCTTGCCGTAGGCGAGGGTGTCCTGAGAGACGAGGATCACCTCCTGGACCCCGCGCCGGGCCAGCTGCCCCACCTCGGCCACGATGTCGGCCAGGGGACGGCTCCGATGGCGCCCCCGGAAGGTCGGGATCGCGCAGAAGGTGCAGCCCATGTCGCAGCCCTCGGCGATCTTCACGTAGGCGTACGGCACCGGGCTCGACAAGAGCCGCGGCGTGGCCGCGTCGTAGAGGTAGCCGGGCGGGGCCGCGGTCGCCCAGTCCTGCCGCCCCGCGGCCTGGCGCACCAGGTCGACGATGCGCTCCAGGCCCGAGGTCCCCAGGAGCCCGTCGACCTCCGGCATCTCGCGTAGCAGCTCGGCGCCGTAGCGCTGGGCCAGGCAGCCGGTGACGATGAGCGAGGTGGCCCGTCCCCCGGTCTTGAGCCGGGCCAGCTCGAGAATCGTCTGCACCGACTCCTCGCGAGCCCGGTCGATGAAGGCGCAGGTGTTGACGATGAGGCAGTCGGCCTCCTCCGGGCGGTCGGCCAGCGGGAAGCCGGCCCCGGCCAGCATCCCCAGCATCAGCTCCGAGTCGACCTGATTCTTGGGACAGCCCAGCGTCGTGAGGTGGACGTTCATGCCGTGTCCGCTCACTGACTCCGGTAGTTCGCGAACTGGACCGCGATGCCAAGATCGCGGTCCTTGAGCATCGCGATGATCTTCTGTAGATCGTCCCGGTTCTTGCCGGAGACGCGGACCTGGTCCTCCTGGATCGCGGCCTGGACCTTCACTTTGCTGTCCTTGATGAGCCGGACGATCTCCCGGGCTCGGTCGATGGGGATGCCCTGCTGCAGCCCGATCCGCTGCCGCTTGAGGCCGCCCCCAGCCTCCTCCACCTTGCCGTAGGTCAGGGCCTTGAGAGGCACACCGCGTCGGTGGAGCTTGGATTGGATGATATCCAGGACGGCCTTGAGCTTCATCTCCTCAGCGGCAGTGACGACGATGTCGTGCTCTTCGAGAACGACCTCGTTGCGGGCCCCCTTGAGGTCGTAGCGGGTCTCGATCTCCCGCCGCGCCTGATCCAGCGCGTTGGTGACCTCCTGCATGTCGACCTTGCACACGATGTCGAACGAGTTCTCGGCGGCCATTAGTCGAGGCGGCTCTCGAAGGGCGACGGTGGTGGCACCTCACGCAAAAGGGGAGGTTTGGAGGGGGCGGTCGCCGCCCCCTCCAAGCTGAAGTCTTGCCGGCAATCACAACGACTCGACGGTCGCGGTTCCACTCAAAGTCCCATCAGCGGAAGGGCACGGTGGCGACGCCGGCCGGCGGCACGAAAGTGAAGAGTCGATCGGCCAGCCCGCTGTTCACGGCGACGCGGGAGAACTGCATCGTCACCGTGTTCTCGAATTGATCGAAGACGATGGCCTGGCGGACCTGCCAGGCGCGGGGCTCGACGGCGAGGATGAGGCGACTCAGCGTGGGAATCGGCTCCCGGGGCATCAGGTCCAGGGCGACGTTGCCCGCGGCGTCGGTGACCTGAGCCGGGTTCAGCAGGCGCACGTGGAAGTGCTCGCGCAGGCGGCCCAGCCCGGCCAGAAAGGAGCCAGCGGGTCCGGCCAGCACCTCGGGCGCGGGGCCCGTGTTCACCTGGTTCAAGGACGGCGTGTAGACCCAGAGCACCTTGCCGTCGGACACGATCTCCTGCCGGGTCGGCTCGTTGTACTCCCAGCGCACCTTGCCGCCCTTCTTCAAATAAATCGCGCCCCGGGCGGGAATCGTTGAGTTCAAGCTCTTGTTGAAGGCGGTCTGGGTGAACTCGGCCTTGAGGTCGCTCATGCCCCGGTAGGCGCCCTCCAGGCCGCGGATGACCTCGTCCAGGGTGATGGCCCACCCCGGGGCGGCGCTGGCGCCGAGGGCCAGCACGGTCATCGCGATGAGGCAGACGCAACGCATCACCAGAGTGTACATCATGCCCCCGGCCTTCCCGGTCCGCTGGCCGAGGCCCGAGCCCGGCCCGAGTTTGCTGCGGCGGGCGCCCTCCCGTAGGATGACGGGGAGGAGGGCACGATGAATCGTCGGAGCTTCCTGTACGGCGGCGCGACCGTCCTGGCCGCGGGGGGAACCGTGGGCATCGTCCTGGCCGGCCGGTCGGCAAGTAGCGCTCCGGTCACGATCGACGGGATCGGCGACAAGGTGCAAACCCTGCCCCGCGGTCAGCTCCCCGAGTTCGCCAGCACCCCTGACCAGCAGACGCTCTATCGCTACGCCGTCGAGCACGGCGATGAGCTCCGGTACATCCCGTGCATGTGCGGCTGCGGCACCTTCGGCCACACCAGCAACCGCGACTGCTACATCAAGGCCGACAACGCCGACGGAACGCTGACGTTCACCAGCCACGCCGCGACCTGAAGCCTGTGCCTGAACATCACGCGTGACGTGATGGCCGTGCGCAAGCGGGGCCGTTCCCTGATCGAGGCCCGACGCGCCGTCGACGCCAAATACCGCGGCACGCCCACCCCGACGCCGTTCCCGAAGGAGTAGGTGACACCGCGGCCCTTCTCCATCCGCGTGCCCGATGACGTGTTGCGCGACCTCCGCGACCGGCTCGGCCGCGTGCGCTGGCCCGACGCAGTACCGGGCGGAGGGTGGAGCTACGGCACCGACCTCACGTATCTCAAAGATTTCGTGACGTACTGGCGGGACGTCTACGACTGGCGCCGGCACGAAGCCGAGCTGAACCGGTTTCGGCAGTTCACGGTCCCCCTGGCCGCGATCGACCTCCACTTCGTCCACGAGCCAGGCGTCGGGCCGGCTCCGTTACCCCTGTTGCTCTCCCACGGCTGGCCGGGCTCCATCGTGGAGTTCCAGTGGCTCATCCCGATGCTGACGGACCCTGCCCGCTTCGGCGCCGACCCCGCCGACGCCTTCACGGTGGTGGCGCCCTCGCTACCAGGCTACGCGTTCTCGTTCCGCCCCGACCAGCCGCGCTTCGGCGTGGTGGAGATCGCCGAGGCCTTCACAACCCTCATGACCGAGGTGCTGGGCTATGGCCGCTTCGCCGCCCAGGGCGGCGACTGGGGCGCCTTCGTCACCTCGTACCTGGGGGCGGCCCACGCCGACCGCCTGGTCGGCATCCACCTGAATCTCCTCGCCGTGCGCCGTGATGCCACGCCCACCGCGAGCGCCACGCCCGAGGAGAAGACCTACTACGCGGAGCTGGAGCACTGGCTGCGCGAGGAGACAGGCTACCTGGCGATCCAGGGAACCCGACCCCAGACGCTGGCCTACGGCCTCACCGACTCCCCGGCCGGGCTGGCTGCCTGGATCGTGGAGAAATTCCGGACCTGGAGCGACTGCGGCGGCGACGTGGAGCGGCGATTCTCTCGGGACGTCCTGCTGACCAACATCATGCTGTACTGGGTGACCGGGGCCATCGGCTCCTCGTTCTGGCCCTACTACGCCCGTCTGCACAGCCCCTGGCCGATCTCCGAGCGGAAACCCGTCACCGCGCCGACGGCCTACGCCGCCTTCCCGCGCGAGATCCTCCGCCCACCGCGGAGCCTGGCCGAGCGCGTGTACAACATCCACCGCTGGACCGTCATGCCGGCCGGCGGTCACTTCGCCGCGCTCGAGGAGCCCGAGCTGCTGGCGGCCGATATCCGGGCGTTCTTCCGCGAGCTACGGTAGGCGGCCATCGGGCTCCCTGCCCGATCACACCCGACCCCGCGCGCCAAGTGGTTGATTCTTCGGGGCCCTGGACCTGGTATGGCACGTGCTCTTGTCGGTAGGCAGGAGGACAGGCCATGGATCTCAACACGGTGATCGGCTTCGGAGTTGCGGTCAGCCTGCCGGTGTGGCTCGTCGTCGAGGAGATCGCCAGCCGCCGCGGCGCAGGCCGGGCGATCCGGGCGGAGCGGACGGCCAGCGTTCAGCGCGAGCGCCGGAACTCGGGTGCTTTCAAGCGTCCGGCCCCCGGGATGCCGCGCCAGGTCGTCTCCCGCCTGAGCGCCTGAGTATCGTGCCGGGCGCTCGGCGGTAGTCCGCGGCCGCTCAGCCCTCCAGTTCTCGGTTCAACCCGAAGTCGTCGGGAACCGGCGGGCCCCACTTGTAGAGGGCATCCTGCTCGGGGAAGTCCCGGGCCTGCCACGCGCAGTCCTCGGGAATGTAGTCGAGGTCGTGGAAGTACTCGGCGAAGCTGCCCCAGGGATCGCGGATGTAGTAGAAGAAGTTCGAGCCGATCACGTGGCGTCCCAGCCCCCACCCCGGCTGAAAGCCGGCCGCCTGCATGCTGAGCGCCCCCATGGCGATCTCGTCCACGCTGCCGACCTCGAAGGACCCGTGGTGAAAGCCGGGGCCGCGCGAGGCCAAGAACGCCACGTTGTGGTGATCGGTCGTGCAGCGCAGGAAGGCCACGACCGATCGCGCGCGGTCGCTGATCCGCATGCCGAGTGCCCGGGTGTAGAAGTCGATCTGGCCGTCGAGATTCCCGGTGAAGAGCAGGACATGGCCGAGCCGGCGGGGTCGCGGCTCGAGCCCGTCGGGGTAGCCTCGCGCGGCGATCCGGGTGATGTGCCCGGGCGCATTGACGGTGAGCGGCGGGTCGGGCGGCGGTAGCTGGCGGGCCCCCGGCCGGATGTTGACGGCGTTGCCGTCGGGATCGCGGACCCAGATGCCGCCATCGGGGCCGCCCCGGGGCGGGTCGATCTCGCGCACCCCGGCCCGCCTGATCGATTCCCGCGTGGCCTCGAGCTCGTCGCCG
>JBOHPM010000262.1:0-5109 GCA_050731715.1 Candidatus Rokuibacteriota bacterium | reverse complement strand
GTCTCCACGACCATCTGGCGGTGGGTCACCTGGGGATCACGCACGACCTCGTCGACGTCGTAGACCTTGCCCACGCAGACGTCGGCCTTGACCAGCAGGTCGTACCACTCGTCGCGGTCGCGCGCCCTGATGATGGTCTCGATCTCCCGGCGGGCGCCCTCCTCCTCGGCATTGGCGGCCCGTACGAACTGGTCGGGGCGGCGAGCGAAGCGAATCAGGTCGGGCCGGCCGATGGCCTTGCAGAAGTTCTCCCACAGCCAGGGCTCGGTGCAGGCGATGGTCAACAGCTTGCCGTCGCGGGTCTCGTAGATCGCGTAGTAGGGATAGGAGCCACCCAGGAAGCCCTCGCCACGGCGGGGGGCCAGGCCATCACTGAAAAAGAACCGCATGTTGGGGGTGGCGGCCAGCAGGCCGATCGTGGTGTCGAGATAGGCGATGTCGACGCTCTGGCCCCGCCCGGTGCGCTCGCGCGCGAACAGGGCCAGCACGATGCCCAGCGTGCCGTGAAGGCTGGCGCCGGCGTAGTCGGCGATGAGGTTCAAGGGGATCGCGGGCTTGCGGTCCCGCTCCCCGATCAGGCCCAGCACGCCGGCCAGCGAGATGTAGTTCAAGTCGTGCGCGGGATAGCCGCGGGCAGGGCCGTCCTGACCGAAGCCCGAGAGCGAGCAGTAGACCAGGCGCGGGTTGAGGGCGCGCAGCGTCTCGTAGTCGGCGCCGAGCCGCGCCATGACGCCGGGCCGGAAGCCCTCGATGACGACGTCGGCGGCCGTGGCCAGCCGACGAAAGATGGCCTGGCCTTCGGGGGCCTTGAGGTTCAGGGTCATCGAGCGCTTGTTCCGGTTGACGAACGCGAAGGCGGTCCGCCGGTCCCCGTCAGGATCGTGCGGCCGGTCGGGCTCCGGCGTCTCGATCTTGAGCACGTCGGCGCCCATGTCGGCCAGCATCATCCCCGGGTATTCGGCGGGCGGCACCCGGGCCAATTCGAGAACGCGAATCCCGTCGAGCACGCCCATCAGTCGTCACCGGTGACGAGCCGGGCGGTCAGCACGCGGAGGTCGGGGATGTCCTCGAGGTGCCCGATCTGCTCGGCCACGGCCTCGGCCTCCTCGCGTCCGATGACCGGGCTCGCGCAGGCGAGGAACTTCTCGTGGAGCCTCTGGGCCGACAGGGGGCGGTCGGGATGGCCCGAGGCGCCGCGAGCGGGGGCGCCCAGCACCTGTCCGTCGCGCAGCCGGACCGTCACCCGACTCCAGGCGTGCTCGTTGAGGCCGGCGGGCAGGCTCTCGTCGACGACCATGCGGACGCCCGGCATCAGGGTCCGGACATCAGCGTTGCGTACCTCGCCGTCCTCGAAGGAGCCGAAGTCCAGGCGACCCTCCACCAGCGCGGTGGCGGCGCAGAACTGCATCGAGAACTTCCGCTCCAGCGCGGTCGTCGGCGTCGGGTAGCTCAGAACGTTGGGCGTGAAGCGGCCCACGCCGACCTCGACCGTAGCGACCGCGGCGGGCTCGAAGCCGTGCTGCCGCCGGAGCTCGAGCAGCGCGTCGACGGGGGCGTGGGTGAGAGCGCACGAGGGGTAGGGCTTGATGGCGATCCCGGACTCCACCAGGTGCCAGCGCTGACCGAGCCGCTCCAGCGCCGGGCTCAGAGCGCTTCCGCCGAAGGCGGCCACGAACCCCTGTTTGCCGTCGAGCGCCGACTCCGTCGCCGTGAACCCCTCGCGGGCGAGCCGGGCCGCCAGCACGCCGTTCCGCGCCGCGTGACCGGCGTGATAGGGCTTGGCCATCGAGCCGAAGTTCTCCTTGAGCCCCGAAGCCAGCGAGGCGGCCAGTGCCAGGGCGTGGCGGGTCTGCCCCGCATCCAGCGCGAGGAGCCGGGCGGAGGCAGCGGCGCAGCCCAGAGTGCCGATGGTCGAGGTGGCGTGCCAGCCGCGCTCGTAGTGCGTGGGGTTGAGCCCGCTCCCCAGGGCGGCGTCCACCTCGAAACCCACCAGGTACCCCAGCGCCACCGCGGCCCCATCCGTCATCTCGGCCTCCGCGCAGGCCAGCAGGGCGGCCAGGAGCGGCACGCTGGGATGTCCCATGAGGGCGAACGAGGTGTCGTCGAAGTCATGGGCGTGGCCGGCGGTCCCGTTGGCCAGGGCTGCCCACGTCGGGGCCGTTCGCAACCCGGTCCCCAGCACGGTGCAGAGCGGCGCGCCGCCCTCGGCCCGGATCACCTCGCGGACGGCCCGGGCGACGGGCTCCCCGGCGCCCGCCAGCATGACGCCGACCGTATCCAGCGCAGCCCGGTGGATCTGCTCGAGCGCCTGCCGCGGGCAGTCGTCGAGGGTGGCCTTGACGACGAACTCGCTCAGGCGGGCGATGGCCGACACGCCCGCACCTTACCGCACTACCCGGCGCTAGGGAAGGCGACCCTGGCAGCAGAGTGCCGTGAGACCGGGCCCTCCCCGGGCCTCACTCTTTGACGGCTCCGGCCAGGAGCCCGCGTATCAAGTACTTCTGCAGCCCGAACACGATGAGCACGGGCGGGGCGCTGGCCAGGAGCGCGGCGGCCGCGATGTCACCCCACGGCACCTCGAACACGCCGGGGAACAGCGCGAGCGCCACGGGGACCGTCCGGCTCGCCTCAGTGGCCGTGAACGTGTAGGCGAAGAGAAACTCGTTCCAGGCGAACAAGAACGCGACGAGCGCGGCGGCGGCGACTCCCGGCGCCGCGGCGGGCAGGACGACGTGGCGCAGGGCGCCCAGCCGGCCGGCGCCGTCCACGAAGGCCGCTTCCTCCAGCTCGCGGGGGAGCTCGCGGATGAAGCCCGCGACCAGCCAGAGCATCAGGGGCAGCGCGAATGACGTGTCTGCGATAATCAGCGCCCACCAGGTGTCCCGCAGCCCCAGGCCCCGGACGATGAGGTAGAGCGGGGCGACGGTGGCGATGGCGGGAAAGGCCGTGCTCATCACGATACCGAGCAGCAAGGGCCGGCGGCCCGGCACGGGGAGCCGGGCGATTGCGTAGGCGCCCAGGGTTCCCAGGATCACGGCGAGCAGCGTGGTGACGACGGCCACGCCGGCGCTGTTGAACAGCGCGCGCGGCAACGGACTCTGGGTGAGGACGGCGCGATAGTGAGCCAGCGTCGGCCGGGACGGCCACCACCGGGAGGTGTCCAGCAGCTCCCCCTCAGGGGTCAACGAGGTGAGCATCTGCCAGATGACCGGCGTTGCGTAGAGCAGCAGGGCGGCCACGACCAGGAGGTCGCGCAGACGCTTCATCGTGCCTCCGCCCGCTCCTGGGCCTGGAGATACGCCGCGGCGACGACGGCGACCAGGACGAAGACGACGACGGCCACCGCGCTGCCGAAGCCGAGCTGAAGGGTCTGGAAGAGGTTCCGGTACGCGTACACCGTCAACGTCTCCGTGGAGCCGGCAGGACCGCCGGCGGTGAGCACGAACATCAGATCGAAGGCCCGCAGCGCGTCCAGAGTCCGAAAGAGCGCGGCGACCAGCAACACCGGCGCCAGCAGGGGCAGCGTGATGGCCCGGAAGGTGGCGGCGGCTCCGGCGCCATCGACGGCGGCCGCTTCGTAGAGCGTGGGCGAGATGGACACCAGGCGCGCGTAGGCCAGGAGCGCGATGAACGGCATCGTTCGCCACACGTCGGCCGCCACCAGGGCGGGCAGGGCGGTGGCGGGATCGCCGAGCCAGTTCGTCTCCGCGCCGGCCAGCGGGCCGAGCAGCCGGCTGGCCAGGCCTGCCGTGGGATGGTAGACCCATTCCCACGTGCGGGCGGTGACGACGCCGGGCAGACACCACGGTAGCAGCAAGAGCCCGATGGCCGCCGCCCGATAGCGCTGCTGGTGACGCAGGGCCAGCGCCACCCCCAGTCCCAGGACGACCTCGAGAACGACGGAGGCCAGCGTGAAGGCCAGCGTCACGCCGGTCGCGTTCCAGAAGGCCGCATCGCCGGCGAGGAAGCGGTAGTGACGGAGCCCGACGAATTCCTCGATCCCGAAGACTGGCACGCGCCGCTCGAGCGACATCCATAGCACTTTGAGGATCGGGTAAAGCGTCACCGTGCCCAGGGCGATGAGGGCGGGGGCCAGGAACCCGACGGCGAGCCAGCTATCAGCGCGGTGGCGCCCGGTCACTGATGGGGCCCGAGAAAATAGCGCAGGCGGCGCTCCGCATCGGCCAGCGCCCGGGCTGGTGTCTTCACGCCCACGACGGCCGCCGACAGCTCGGGCTGGAGCGTCGCCGAGATGGTCTGGTACCACGGGGTGACCGGCCGCGGGCGGGCGCGCGCGAAGATGGCACGCAGAACGGGGTCGTCGAAGAGCGCAGGGCGCGTGGGATGCAGACCGACTGCGTCGGCGATGACGCGCTGGGCGTCGGGTCGGGTCAGGAACTCGACGAGTCGCCAGGCGGCCTCGGGATGGCGAGTGCGACGGTTGATCCCCAGGTGAGCCCCGCCGACCGCGCCCCCGCCGGGCAACGGCGCGATCGTGACCTTGCCTCGGACCGGCGAGCCCGCCGCGGCAAACAGACGCTCGGCGTAGGGCCAGTTGCGCAGGAACACCGCGCGGCCGGCGCCGAACTCTCGGCGGCTGAGCTCTTCATCCGCCGCCGTGACGATCGGGGGCGACACGCCCGTCGTCAGGAGCGCGCGCCGAAACTCGAGCGCCCGGCGCGCTGCCTCGGGATCGGGCAGCAGGCGACCATCAGGCCCGATCAGATCCGTGCCGGCCGCCCAGAACTCCTCCAGCACGTTCACGACGAGGCCCTCGTACTGCTTGCCCTGCCAGAGGAAGCCGCCCAGGCGCCGATCGGCTTCGCCCGCCAGCACGGCGCGGGCCTGCGTCGCCAGCTCCGCGTAGCTGCGCGGGGGCGCCAGGCCGTGACGGTCGAGCAGGTCGCGACGATAGTAGAGCAGACCGACGTTCATCACCCACGGCACGGCCCAGGCCCGGTGATCGAGCATCGCCGCCGCGAGCATCGCCGGGAAGTGCTCGGCCCGGGCGGCGGGAGCCCAGCGTTCGCTGAGATCCAGGAGCCAGCCGGCCCGGGCGAACTCCGGGACCCAGATGACGTCGAGCATGAGGACGTCGAAGCCCCCACT